>OMVH01000058.1 GCA_900314365.1 uncultured Prevotella sp.
TTTCGCGTTCTTTTTTATTTACAAACTTCAGGACGACCTTTGATTTTTGATACGTTTTTTTGGACCCGGGGAAACCAAGTGTGCAATGTGATTTCAACAAAATCAAGGGCTGACTTCGCGACCGTCTGCAATGAGCATGCATAAACGGTGAGCGAAGAAGGGCCGGGGCTCATGTGGCATTTGAAACTTGAGTGAGGATTTGTCCACAGCAGGGTGCGGCCCTTGTGGCCGTCCGCGTCCTCCGTACAAACATGGAATACTCTCAAACTCTCGACATTCACTGGATGCGGACGGCCACAAGGGCCGCGCCCTGCAGTGGACATTCCTGCTACCCATATAACGAACAGTAGCCTTCTATTTTACAGAGGACACGGAGACACTCAGATTCACCTTTACTCTTTGCTCTACCGCTTATTCTGCACCAGAATCGTTTGATGAAGTGTCGTACTTCCGCATAGGAAATATCCGCTATGCCGGTTTTCCTCCCCTCCCTGCCAAGTTGAAAGCTGTAAGGAGCCACGCTCTTTTGGGCATGATACACTTGCGGTACTTGTATATCAAGTTGCTCTGCAAAATCAATTTCTTGACTTAAATAACATAAATTATATTGCTTTGTGGAGATTATTCGTTTCTTTTCCGTAATATTGCGCCCGTTTTTGAAATTCAGGGATAACGGAAAGAAATCATTAAGTTAAGAAAAGAGTATGGAATCAGCCCCTTTAGGAAATAAGGCTCATCGTCTGAGCGCATTAGGACTGTTGGTGACCTTCGGCATTGTTTATGGAGACATAGGTACGTCGCCACTTTATGTCATGAAGGCCATTGTGGGAGCCACAAGTCAGCTGAATGCAGACTATATTATCGGTGCAGTTTCGTGCATCATTTGGACACTTACTTTTCAGACAACCGTCAAATATGTTCTGCTTGCGCTCCGTGCCGACAATAAAGGCGAAGGTGGTATTTTAGCCCTTTATGCGTTGGTGAGGCGTCGTGGACGTAGCTGGCTCTACTTGCTGGCTATCATCGGTGCCAGTACACTTGTTGCCGACGGAGTTATCACACCGTCAATCACGGTGCTCTCGGCCATAGAGGGCTTGAAGGTTTACGAGCCGTCGACCCCCGTGATACCGATTGCCATATCCATTCTCACCGTACTCTTTTTCATTCAACAGTTCGGCACCAATGCCATTGGCCGTTTGTTCGGACCGTTGATGTTTCTGTGGTTTACCATGATAGGTCTTGTAGGCCTGTCGCATGTTTCTGACAGTTTGGTCATTCTAAAGGCTTTTAATCCTTGGTATGCAGTACGTTTGCTGACGACGAGTCCGGAATGGTTCCTCATCTTAGGAGCCGTCTTCCTGTGTACTACGGGTGCTGAGGCCCTCTATTCGGATTTGGGTCATTGTGGAAAGCAGAACATCCGTGTGAGTTGGATTTTTGTGAAGACCATGCTCATCTGCAACTATTTAGGTCAGGGTGCCTGGATAATAGCGCATGGCGATGGCATGATACGAGGCATCAATCCTTTCTATGCTGTCATTCCGCGTGCATTCCTTCCTGTAGGCATTGCTATGGCCACCATTGCCGCTGTTGTTGCAAGTCAGGCTCTCATTAGTGGCTCGTTTACAGTCTTCAGCGAGGCGATGAACCTGCATTTCTGGCCGCGGCAGCGTATCAAATACCCTACTGACGTGAAGGGTCAACTGTATATCCCGTTCGTCAACATCAGTCTGTATGTACTCTGTGTTGCCGTTATCCTCCTTTTCCGTTCATCCAGCAATATGGAAGCTGCTTATGGCCTTGCCATTACGGTGACAATGCTGATGACTACACTCCTTCTCGGAAGTTACCTCGGTCATAGTGCCCGGCTGCGATGGATGATGGCCCCGGTCATCGGCTTTTACATTGTCTTGGAGGGTATTTTTCTTGTAGCCAACCTTTCCAAGTTTTTTAATGGTGGATGGGTGACAATGCTCCTTGCTGGTGTAATTTGCTTGGTGATGTATGTGTGGTACAATGCTGATAAAATCCGTGGCTCCTATGTGGAGCGTCGCGATGTGCGCGACTATTATGATATTCTCTCGGATATCAAAGCCGACGAGTCTATCCGTAAGTTTGCTACCAATGTAGTGTATATGAGTAAGCTTGCCGGAAAGTACGATGTGGAGCAAAAAGTACTTTATTCCATCATCAACAAGCATCCCATGCGTGCTGACCATTATTGGCTTGTGCACACTGACTACGTTGATACCCCCAATGAGCGAAGTTATGAATTCTATGAGCTTATCCCCGGCACGCTCTACAGACTAAACCTTCATTTGGGCTTTCGTGTCCAGCCATTTGTAAACCTCTTTCTTCGTCAGGTCATAGAGGATCAGGTGGCTGCTGGCCACTTCACCCTGCGGAGTGGTTTTGAGTCGTTGCAACGCCACCATGTACCGGGCAACTTCGTCTTTGTTTTCATTAAGCGAGTCTATGCCGAGTTCAATGTTTTCACACCTAAAGCGCGGCTTATCATGACGCTCTACAACATCGTTCATCATCTGAAACTGAGCGCTCCAAGAGCCTTAGGATTAAGTACAAGCAATGTTTTTGTGGAAAATGTCCCGCTTGTTGTGAGACAGAGAAAGATAGAGCGTGTGGTTGAACGGCATGCAGAAGCAGAGAAGCTTCAGGAGGGTCTTCGTGGTAATGAGGCTATTATTGAGTCAGACTGATATTCAATCCTTAGAAGAACGGTAAGTAGTGTGAACCACGATGTCCGCCCATTGCCTGTGGGCTTTGGGCGGACAGTTGTGGTTTTATGTTCAGTGTGTCTTACCTTTGCTCATGAACGCTGCCCAGATGTTGCCTGGGTCGAGCCTGAGAGCTTCGGCAAAGCAGCTGTTGGCAGCCTGGCTGTTGCCTTTCAGTTCTTCAATCAGTCCTGAGAAATACTTCAGATTGCTCTGTTGGACATTCTTGTCGGAGGCTCCGAATTTTGCGTAGTTGTCGACGAGATTCTTCTCCATCTCACTGCGTTGTTCGTTCATCTCCGTGATGAGCTTCGAGGCTGCGCCGGTATTGCCGAGCTTGCGGAGTGATTTTACCTTGTAGTATTTCAAGTCATTCATTCCACGGTCGTTGCCAGCAGCCGACTTAGTGAAGGCTTCCCTGGCTTTCTCAGCTTGTCCGAGTTTTTCGTAGCAGAGTCCCTTCAGGTAGCAGGCTTTGGCCTCGTAGCCTCCGCCCACAGAGGGTGCCACCTCGAGGTTGGTGGGGTAGAGCAGGGCGAGGTCGAATTCCTTGATAGCCGACTCGTACTTCTTGGCATCGAGCATCTTCAGACCGTTGAGCATATGTGCGTCGACATAGATGTTGTGGATTTCGCCACCGCCTTCCCATAGGTGGAAGTGACGACCGTTCATCAGTGCAATAGCCTTGTCGTAGTAGCCGTTCTCATTGTAGAGCGAGAGCAGCCGCATCACGGCATCGTCGTGACGGAGTACGGTCTTATAGTGCTTCTCCAGCCTTTGCATCCTTGCCTTGGCTGTCATACCCGACTTCTCGCACACCTTGTCAGACTCAGTGAGCAGCAGCGGGTCGTTCGGGTCGGCAGCAATAGCCTTATCATAGTATTCCACAGCCTTTTGCAGATTGCCTTTCTGTCCCTCTCCAAAACCCACATTGCGGCAGGCGAGGGCGAACTTGGGAGCAGCTGTTGCAGCGGCATGCCATTCGTTGAGTCCTTTGTCTTGCTGTCCGAGATACCAGAGCAGATTGCCGTAGAAGTAGTGGAGGTAAGCGTCGTCGGGCTGCAATGTGAGCAGACTGTCGAAGAGCTCCATCTCCTCAACACGAAGCGGATAGTTGTTAGCCGGGCTGAGCGAGCCTGCCTTCTTTATTTCGGTCTTGGCCTCAGCTGCGTTTGCGGATTGCAGACAGTAAGCGCGGTAGAGGTGCACTAACGGATAACTGTTGAAGGGTTCGCCCGTGGCTATGGCAGCGTTGATGAGCTTCAGAGCGTCGGCCTTGTCGCCGAAGGTCAGATAGTTGGAAGCCATTTCGAGTACTTCTTGCACGGCTATGATTCCGTCGCTGCGGTTGCTGCGTGTTGAGCCGAGGAAGGATGCATCACCATGAGACAGGAAACTCTCTTCGGCCTCACTCATGAAGTCGAGCGGGTCGATGCTCTTCACGGTCTTGAGCACGGCAGAGGCTTCGTCGTTCTGTCCGAGTTTCCTCAGAACGAAAGCCTTGAGGAGCAGGGCTTGTGTGTCGTGGGCTCCCACAATCAGACTTTGATTGACGAGGTTGAGGGCCTCCTTATAGTCAGCTTTGCCCGAGGCGATGAGTGCAAGCTGGTAGAAAGCCTCATGCTTGTGGTCGGGAGTGTAGGTGCAAGCCCAGAGATTATTCTCGCTCTCGGCAGTGCGTCCTAAGAGCCGGTAAAGATAGCCGAGGTAGTATTGAGCCTCGGTGTCCTTAACGCGTGTGTAATCGTGGGCCAACCTTCGCTGTGCTCTGAGCAGATGGTTCTCGGCCTTAGCCCACTCCCCCTGTCGGATGTAGTGCTTGCCCACCTCGATGTTGACGCGGGCGTCGAGAGAGTCGCGGCTGAGAGCCTCTTCGTAGAAGTCCATGTACTTGAGTCGGGCGTTGTTGAACTGGTCAACACGAAGCCCTGCGAGGTAGAGCTCCTCATTGGTCTTATACTCCTTTACGGGCTTGGTTCCGTCGATGACTTTAGGCAGTGGCTCGGGGGTAATCTTCACGGGAGTATAGGCTACGAGCTCCTTGCCTGAAGCATTGTAGAGGGCTGTGTGCAGGAGTGTGGAATCACAGTCAGCGGGTACAGAGACTTTCTCAAGGAAGAAACCCGATGGCGAGAGGTCGACTTTCTTGTCGAGCAACTTCTCATCCTTATACTTCACTACGACACGGGCTCCCGGTTGAGCCTTTGTTACGTTGTAGCCCACGAGATACTGACCGTTGCCGTCGGGTCTGAAGTTGACAGCTCCCTCGGTAGTGGCATTCTTACAGCCACGGATTCCCTTGATGGGGAACCAAGTCTGCCGGAACTCGCGAATCTCTCCGGGGCCAATCCAACTGTAGTCGGGCTGATTGTCGCTGTAAGCACCCACCATCAGCTCGAGATAGTGACCGTCGTTGTCGGAGAGTATTTTGTTCCATAATTCACCGTTGGGATTGTTGCCCCAGAGGAAGAACTTCTTTCCCGGTACTTGAAAGCGGTTGGCCACATGGACGGTGCCCGCGTCCTTCCCGAAGTCGTAGCCAGCAAGGAAGTTCATGTTGCTCCCCCAGGCGAAGATGGAGCGGCTGTCCTGGGTGAAGTTCTTCCACCAGGAGAGGTCGGTATCACCGCCGGTGTTATGTCCACGGGGACCGATGGGCCATTTGGTGAAGTACACCTTATGATGGTCGACACCGAACTGCACATCGGGCGGGAAAATCACTTGGTAATCAGTGTTGCAGTGTACGGAGACATTGGCCCAATAGAGCATCGACTGAATCATGGGAGTGGGGTTGATGACTTTCACGCGTGCTTCGACGATGGAGCGCCCGGGATATATCGTCACTCCCACCGACCAGCGTAGGCGATGGCGCAGTTCTGTTTCTCCCACCCAGATGGTTTTGCTGCCGTCAGCGTTCTCTTCCATCTTCCAGTCCACGGGCATATAGCTTGAGGCACGATGGTGGTCGGGGATGTTCCATTCAACGCCTCCCGAGAGCCAGGCTCCCAACATACCGATGAGTGCGGGCTTGATTCCGGTCTGAGTATAGAAGAAGTGGTAACCGTTGGTCTCGTCGGTGGCCTGAAGGATGCGTCCTCCAATCTCGGGCAGCACGCCGATGTTGACATATTCGTTCTTCAGCCTGAGAATGTTGTAGTCCTTGGGAGCTTTCTTGTCGGTGAGAACGTCGTAGAGTGGATAGGGATAGATGTAGCCTTCGGCTCCCTGGTAGACACGTCCGGTGAAGAAGATAGGGTCTTTCTCCGGTGCACCAATGGAGTAGGTAGGTAGCGTGAGCTTCTCCTGCTTCATGGTGACACTCTGCGCTGAGGCACTGGCGGAGCAGCATGCGAGCGCAGTGAGGGTCAGTAGGAAGGTTTTCATAGAGGTTAAAATAAAGTCGTTTGGTAGAAATGAAAGTGGCGGGAAAGCTGCGAAGGCCTTCCCGCCGGATATTTACTTAGGGGTTATCTCTTCAGATTGCCGTTGAGCTCGGAGTCGAACGAAGGATAAGGAAGATAGATAGTCTTCTCGTTTTCCCAGTTCTGGCTCTGCGGAATGGTCACCTTCTCCTTTACGCTCACGCCGGGAGCCACCTCGATGGCTGCGTTGGCCTTACGCCGGTCGAAATTATCCTTCAGCGTGTTCATACGGAGCTGGTCCTCACGTCTCGAGACAAGAGCCACCCAGTAGCCGGCCACTTCCCAACCGTGCTCCTTGACGCAGAGGTCGGCGAAGTCGGCTGCGCTCAGTCCTGATACCTCAGCCTCACCGGCGCGGGTACGCACCTTGTTGAGGCATTTGTAAGCCAGTGCGTCGGGAGTGCCCGTGGAGCGAGCCTGAGCCTCGGCATACCAAAGGAGAACTTCGGAGTAGCGGATAAGGCGGTGACGCTGATCGGTACACATCACGCCCGAGGCGGGCTTGGTGTAGTCATAGTCGGAGGGACCGTCGCAGACGCTCCAGATGCGGAACAGCGGCTGGTACTCGTTGTAGCCCGGGGCGCATTTCTCCCACCAGTCCATCAGCTTGCCGTTATTGGGGTCGCCGGGAGTGGTGTTGCGGCCATTGTCGTAGAGCACCTTCTTGTTGTAGGTAGCATCCTTGCGCACGCCTTCGGGGAAGTCCTTCCAGAACTGAATCTCACCGAGACCGTCGCCCCATCCGCCGAGGGAGACGTACATGTTGCAGGAGCTCATCTGTGAGTCCTCCCACCAATAACCGAACTTAGTGCCGAAGTTGATACCGAGCACGCACTCTTTTGAGTAGTTGTGGCTCGGAGCATAGACATCGTAGTAGCTGGGCTCGATGATATACTCGTAGACTCCGCTTTCCACGCCGTCAATGACCTGCTTGGCCATTGCCGCAGCCTCAGCGTACTTGCTGTTGTTGTTCAGCGGCCATCCGCCTTCGGCCATGTATACAGCAACGAGAGCCGACATGGCGGCTTGCTTTGTGACGTAGACGTTGGCACCACTGACGTTTCTGGGCTCTCCGGTGTAGGAAGTGGGGAGCAGTTCGATAGCATCCTTGAGGTCCTTTTCAATCTGCGCATAGACATCAGCCACTGAAGAGAGCGGACGCTCGTAGTCGATATCACCGGTGAGATTCATGGGCAGAGGTCCGAAGGCTCTCACGAGGTAGAAGTACTGAATGGCTCTCCAGACTTTGGCCTGTCCTATGGCGATGTTGATTTCATTCTGCGAGGTGGGTGTCTTCGAAGCGCTTTCAACGATGTAGTTGGCAGCCTTGATAACAGAGTAGCTGGTGTTCCAGAGTGCGTCCACGCCCTTGTTGGTGTTGCTGGGATGGAATCCGTCGGTCTCCTCGTAAGCCTGCTTGTTGCTGCCCGTAGTGGTGGTGAGGTCGTCACCGGCCCAGCGCCATATCCAGGGGTTGGTGTTCACCTGGGTATTGGTCACCTGGGAGTAGAGGGCATAGACAGCCATGTTGAGCTCGTCCTGACTGGAGAAGAAATTGGCGTTGCTGAGCTGCCCCTTGGGGTTCTCATCGAGGAAGTCGCTGCATGAGCTCAGGGTGAGCGCTCCTGCCAAAACTGTGAAGATGATTCTATTGAGTTTCATATTTGTATCCGTATTTGAGGTTTAGAAAGTGAGACGTGCGCCGAAGGTGAATGTTCTCGGACGCGGGTAAGCACCGATGTCGATACCGTCGTTGGCGTCGACACTGCCGGAGCCCATGCGCGAGATGCCGGCGGGGTCCTGACCCTTGTAGCCTGTGATGGTGAAGAGGTTCTGTGCACTGAAAGAAAGACGGATGTCAGCAAACTTGGTGAACGACTTTCCAAGGTCGTAGGAGAGGGTGATGTTCTCCAGACGGAGATAGTCGTTCTTCTCAAGCCACTTCGTAGAGGCAGCCTCGTAGTCGTTGCCCACCACGGAGGTAGACGGGTAGCGGGGATTGTCGCTGTGGCCCACGGAGCGGTTGTAAGCTTCGCGCAGGGTGATGAAGTTGGAGTCGCCGTTGATGGAGCAGCCGGTGAAGCGCATCAGATTGAGGCGGTAACCACCGAAGGCAGCGTTGAAGAACATGTTCAGGCTCCAGTTCTTGTAGCTGAAGCTGTTGTTCCATCCCATGGTGAACTTCGGAGCAG
>OMVH01000140.1 GCA_900314365.1 uncultured Prevotella sp.
GGTGTCTCTTTAAATTTCTCTTTACAAATCTCATAAATTATTTTGAGTGGAGTGTTCATTAAATCCTTAGGAATATCAGGAAACAAATCGCTTGCACCAACCCAATCCATTGATTTACATTTCTGATAAATTATATCTTGTAAATAGTCAATCAGAACCTGTCGTGTATCTTTATCTACAATTTGAGTGTGCCTAATAGGGATCCTTCTAAATCCACCATCGGCACTTTGTGTTCGCCCGATAATCATGTTCAATTTTAATTTGTTGAGTGCATTTATCTCAGAACTTTGTCGGTTGATGTTATTAGTTCCTTAACATCAATATTTAATATTTGCGCTATTTTGTCAAACGTTTGAAGGTCGGGCTGAATAGTATTTTGGCACCATTTGCTTACAGTGCATGGCGATTTACCAAGTTTGCCTGCCAGCCACTTTCCAGTTTTGTTGTGTTCGAAAAGAACAATTTTTAAACGATTGAGATTAGCCATGAAAAATGTATTTCTTTAAATTTGATGCAAATATATCAATTTCCATTGTAAACGGCAAATACTTATACTACGTTTTTAGGAAAAATAACATATTCCAAAGTTAGAGCCTTTCTGACGCCAAAATTATTCAGAATGCTTCCTTCAATGTGCACACAAGAAGTGTGACAGAGAAAAAACTGATTATCATGCTCAGTCAGACAAATGACAAACAAAAGAGCCGTAGAAGAAATATGTTAATTTCCCCTTCAGACTCAACCGTATCGCACTTATTTCGTAACTTTGCAATAATTATTAAGCGATGGTTAATCTAACGAAAGCGGGCAAGGTGGTAAGCGTGCTGTTCCGACCCATACGGTTGAACGGCATGTTCTTTGTAACTATGTATTTCCTCGGCATCCTTGCTGAAGTCATCACGCTCCCCCACACCCGAAATGCCCACCTCTACTCCAACCTGTGGCTGGAGATGTTCCTCGATGTCTATTTTGCCTGCGTTGTTCTTGCCGTTCTCCCCGACAAGGTACGGAAGTGGGCAAGGCGTCTGGCCTACGTTGTCCTCTACGCGTCGACCCTTTCCGACGTGTTCTGTTTCGTAAAATTCAATTCCACCCTCACGCCCACCATGCTTCTCCTCGTTGGTGAGACCGATGCCAGAGAGGCAGGCGAGTTTTTGCGCTCCTATCTTTCTGCCGACATCCTCCTCAGCGGCGTGGGCTGGATAGTGCTCTTCATGCTTGTCCACGCCCTCGTGGCACTACGCTGTGTGGTATTCCGCCACTGGCGCCCCGTGCTGCTCAAGTGGCAGTCGGGACTTCATTCGTGGCTCGACCGCACCCAACCCATACTCGGGCTGGCTGCGGGCATTCTGCTCGTTTGGAGCTGCATCACCAGTGCCCACAACAAGACAGAGACTTTCAAGCTCATGACAGCCCCTACGGTAGGCAGCGAGGAGCACCTTCTGGCTCTGCCCGACCACGCCTGCCTCTTCACCTCCATCCAGCGGCTGGCCTTCAGTATCAAAGCCAACCAGGTGGCTTCCAAGCAACTGGGCAAGCTGATGGAAGCTTCAGAGAAAGTCCGTGTCGACAGTTGTTCCTACCGATCCCCCTACATCGTGCTCATCATCGGAGAGAGCTATGCCAAGAATCACTCGTCGCTCTATGGCTACTTCATGCCCGACACGCCACGTCAGCTCAGCATGGAGAAGCGCGGAAGGCTGGTGAAGTTCAACGACGTGGTCTCACCTTGGAACCTTACGAGCTTCGTCTTCAAGAATGTCTTCTCCATGCACGTCACCGGAGCCAAAGGCGAATGGTGCGACTATCCACTCTTTCCGCAAATATTCCGTGAGGCCGGCTACGAGGTGACCTTCCTCACCAATCAGTTCCTGCCCAAGGCCAAAGAGGCCGTCTACGACTTCAGCGGCGGATTCTTTCTCAATCATCCGACGCTGAGCCGCAAGCTCTTCGACATCCGCAACACCTCGCTTCACACCTACGATGAGGGTCTGCTGGCCGACTACGACTCGTTGTCAACAAAGATGAAGCCCCACAGCCTCGTCATCTTCCATCTCATCGGACAGCATGTGAACTATCACTCCCGTTACCCGCGCTCACAGCGGCACTACACGGCTGACGACTATGCGGACAAGCGTCCCGAGTTGAACCATTATCAGCGTCGCGTGCTCTCCGACTACGACAACTCCATCCGCTACAACGACAGCATCGTCTACCAGATATGCCGGCGTTTCGAAAACAAGGATGCCATCGTCATCTACATGCCCGACCACGGTGAGGAATGCTACGAGGGAACAAGAGGCTTCTTCTGCCGCAACCACTCCTCGGAGATTGACTATCCGCTGGCCCACTACGAGTTCGAGATACCATTCTGGATATGGTGCTCTCACAGCTATGCCGTGAAGCATCCCGACGTGTTCCGGGAGATTGTGAACGCGCGCAATCGCCGCTTCATGACCGACGCCCTGCCCCACATGCTCCTCTATCTGGCCGGCATCAGCACTCCCTACTACAACGAGCGCTACGACCTGCTCTCACCCAACTACGACGAGAACCGCCCGCGACTGCTCAAAGGCGTCACCGACTACGACCGGCTGCGCCGCGAGGCTGGCAAAAACCCCACAAAATGAAACAACAACTGCTCACACGTCAAGAGTGTGCTGCCCTGCGCGGCATCGCCATTATGGGCATCGTGCTCCACAACTACTGTCACTGGCTCTATCTGGCGGTGAAAGAGAATGAGTATGCCTTCCACGAAGCCAACGTGGAAGGTCTCTGGGGGGCTGTAACGGCTCCAAGCCTGAACCTCCCCATCCACCTTCTGTCGTTCTTCGGTCACTACGGCGTACCCATCTTTCTGTTTCTGAGCGCCTACGGCCTCGTGATGAAGTACGAGTCGGCACAGTCGCCCCGCGTAGGAGTTCTGCGCTTCACCGAATACCACTACCTGAAGCTGTTCAAGATGATGATAGTAGGCTTTGTGGCCTTTCTGCTGCTCGACTCCCTCATGAAGGCTCCGCACCACTATCAGGAGATAGACTTTCCGGCCCACGTGCTGATGTTCGTCAATCTCATGTCCGACCCCGACAGCCGCATATGGCCTGGCCCGTACTGGTTCTTCGGCCTGCTGCTGCAACTCTACATTGTCTACCGTCTGCTGCTCTATCGTCGTCACTGGGCCGCGACGGTGGTGCTCATGCTTGCTTGCTGGGTGGTTCAGATGGTGTGCCCGCCAGAGAGCGACCTGCTTGTGCGTCTGCGCTACAACTTCGTAGGCAGCATGGTGCCTTTTGGCCTTGGCCTGCTCTACGCCCGCTACTGCCATTGGGAACCCACGCGCAGAGCACAGTGGGCAGTGATGCTGCTCTCGGCGGCCGCAGTCTTCGGCTTCAGCTTCGGCTATCAGCTTTGGTTCTGGGTGCCCGTGTTTGTCATTTCCTTCAGTATCAGCCTTGTGAAACTTCTGCCCGCAAGAGTCAACTCCCTGTTAGCATGGACGGGAGGCATTTCGGCTGCGCTCTTCGTCTGTCACCCGCTCACGCGCAAGGTGCTCATCCGCATAAGCCGTGAGGGCTACACCTACACCGGTCTGCTCGTCTACATTCTGGCTTCAGTGGCTCTGGCCCTGATTTTCCGCTACATCTACCGTCACCTGCCCAGTGCACACATCGATAAACTCAGTAGCAAATGAAGAAGATACCCGACATCGAGCTTGCCAACATCAGCCGCTATCGCGGTGAGCTGATGGGAGCCGCCATGCTCTTCATCATCCTCTTCCATGTGGGTCTGTCGCGCGGCGATCCCTTCTACGGACTCCGCCGGTGCGGCAACGTGGGTGTCGACATGTTTCTTTTCCTCAGCGGCATCGGCTTGTGGTTCTCTTGGACCAAGCATCCCTCAGTGAGCCACTTCTTCAAGCGACGCTACTTGCGCATCTACCCCGCATGGCTCATTATGGCCTGTCTCTACTACATTCCCCGTTTCGACGGTCACGACTGGCTCGACCTCATCCTCGACATCACTGTGAACTGGGACTTTTGGCTCCACGACGAGCTCACCTTCTGGTACGTCCCCGCCATCATGATGCTCTACACCTTCGCCCCTCCCTACATGAAGCTCATTCAGCGGCACCCCATCTACCGCTGGCTACCTCTGTGCATGGTCATCTGGTGCGTCATGGTGCAATGGGTGCTGCCCATCCACCAGGCAGTGGGCCATCTCGAAATATTCTGGAGCCGTGTACCCATCTTCTTCATTGGCATCAACATGGGCCAGCTGGTAAAGGAGAAACGGCAGATAGACGGCAGCGGTGTGTGGATGCTGCTGCTGATATGGCTACTGACCTTTGCCACCTGCATCTATCTTGAGCAGGTGAGGCACGGGCACTTCCCGCTCTTCGTGGAACGAATGCTCTACATCCCGTTCACACTGACCAGCATCTTACTGCTCAACCGCATTTTCCGGCGCACTCCGAAGTGGCTGAACCGCTTCTTCAAGCTGGTAGGTGCCGTGAGCTTAGAGGCCTATCTCATTCACATCCACTTTGTGCTTTGCTACATAGAGCCCCACCACCTTGGCTACTGGCCCACCTTCCTGCTCACCACTGCCATCACGCTGCCCCTGGCGTGGATGCTGCATAAAGTCATAGAGAAGGCTGAAAACAAACTTATCGCGATATGAAGAATATACTCCGGCTCATACGTCCCAAGCAGTGGATAAAGAACTTCTTCGTGCTGCTGCCTCTCTTCTTCGGCGGAGCTCTGCTGCAGGCGGGTGCTCTTGCGGCCTCACTGCTCACATTTGTGGCCTTCTCACTGACGGCCTCATCCATCTACTGCTTCAACGACATCATCGATGCGCCTGCTGACCGCCGCCATCCCGTGAAATGCCACCGTCCCATCGCCTCGGGAGCTGTGAGCCCCAAGGCCGGCTACCTCATGATGACGGTCCTGGCCGTAGCGGGCATTGGACTTCCATTGTTGTTGCCACAGCACGGTCTGTCAACCGCCACTGTACTGGCTGTATACTTCGTGCTCAATCTTCTCTACTGCCGTTGGCTCAAGCTGCACGCCATCATCGACGTCTGCGTCATCGCCACAGGATTCGTGCTTCGCATTGCTGCAGGAGGCGAGGCCACGGGCATAGAACTCAGTCAGTGGATAGTGCTGATGACGTTTCTGCTCACCCTCTTCCTGAGCTTCGCCAAGCGTCGCGACGATGTTCTGCGCATGAATGCCACCGGAGAGGCACCGCGCAAGAACACCATCCGCTACAACCTCACCTTCATCAACCAGGCCATCACTATCACGGCTTCGGTGACGCTCGTGTGCTACATCATGTACACCGTCTCACCCGAAGTGCAATCCCATTTCAACGCTCCGCACCTCTACCTCACCACTGTCTTCGTTCTCCTGGGACTCTTGCGCTACATACAGCTGGCTGTTGTCGACCAGAAGAGTGGCGACCCTACGAAGGTGATGCTGCGCGACCGTCTCACCCAAGCCATCGTGATGCTTTGGGGACTCACTTTCTTCATCATGATATATGGAAAACGTCTGCTGCTTTGACTTCGATGGCACGCTGACCCGCCGCGACTCGCTCCTTGCCTTCATACGCTATGCCAAAGGTACGGGAGCGCTCTTCCGTGGCCTGCTCCGCTACAGTTCCATCCTCGTGTTGATGAAAATCCGTCTCTATCCCAACTGGAAGGCGAAACAGAAGTTCTTTGCCCATTTCTTCAAGGGTATGACGGAATCCGACTTCGATGCGCTCTGCCACCGTTTCGCAGCCACGAATCGCGACCTCCTGTGCCCCACGGCACTCAAGGAATACAACGAGGCACTCAGCCGGGGAGAACGCGTTTTTGTGGTCTCGGCAAGCATTGACAACTGGGTGAAGCCCTTCGTACCAGAGGCCACTGTCGTCGGAACCAAGGTGGAAACAGTCGACGGACGTCTCACCGGACGTTTTCTCACGCACAACTGCTACGGACCGGAAAAGGTGAAGCGACTGTGCAAAGTCCTCCCCGGAGACAGGAATCAATACTACATAAAAGCCTACGGCGACAGCCGTGGTGACCGCGAACTACTTCAATACGCCAATGAATCCTACCTCAACTTCAAACGAATCAAATAGGCGACACCAATTAGGCGAAATCCTGCGCTTCGGCATCGTCGGTACCATCGCCACAGCCATTCAGTACGGCGTCTACCTGCTGCTGAAAGGTCTGCTCATGCCAGAAGTGGCCAACGTCGTTGCCTACGTGGTGAGCTTCCTCTTCAACTTCGTGGCCAGTGTGAAGTTCACCTTCCGCACCAACGCCACCGCCCGCAAAGGAGCTGGCTTTCTTTTCAGTCATCTCGTCAACCTCACCCTGCAGACGGTGCTGCTTCATCTCTTCATCAAGGTAGGCGTGAGCGAGACCATAGCCCCGATACCGATGTTCTGTATCTGTGTGCCCGTAAACTTTCTGCTTGTAAGATATTTCCTTACAGGAAAAGACAAGAAGAACCATCAAAAAGAACTGTAAGCAATGGATAAATACGAATTAATGCGCAGAGCCATAGCGCTCTCTGAAGAAAGCGTCAGAAAGGGCGGAGGCCCCTTCGGCGCAGTCATCGCCCGCGGAGGCGACATCGTGGCCGAGGCCTCCAACAGTGTCACCCTCGACAACGACCCTACAGCCCATGCTGAGGTCAATGCCATCCGCCGTGCCGCACACCGCTTAGGCTCTTTCGACCTGTCGGGCTGCGATATCTACTGCTCCTGCGAGCCTTGCCCAATGTGCTTTGGAGCGATTTACTGGGCGCATCTCGACCGCATCTTCTACGCCAATAATCGGAAGGATGCCGCTCGAATCGGATTCGACGATGACTTCATCTATCGCGAGATTGCACTACCGGCAAGCGAAAGACAGAAAAAAATGGAGTTGCTCCTGCCCGAAGAGGCGCGCCGCGCTTTTGACATGTGGGAATCCGACAGTAAGAAAACGGCTTACTGACAAGCCGGCTTCTGTGAGCTAAATAACAGCCTGCTGTCTCATGCCGATGTTAACAAAGTGAACATCGAGCAAAACTGCGGCACTGTCCTTACCGGCAGCTTGAAGAAAGAGCAGGCAACCAGCCATTCCATATTAGTTTGGGCATGGTTGGGCAACACAGCTTCCACTGGACCATGAGCTTGCGGAAACCATCCGGGATATTCAAAGAACTCAGAAGCCTAAGATGCCCGCTCCAGACCTTTCTTGCGATAGAGCCAAATCTCCACCGAGTTGATGATGTTCTGCCAAAGAATGTAGCAGCCCGGCCCCACGGTTGAAAGTGGGGTAAGGTAGGCCGTGGCTATCCAGATGGCAAAAGCCGTGTTCTTCTGTCCCAAGGCCTGTCCGGCTTCTACCGTAGCATCGAAGTAATGGCCGATAAAACGACCGGTAGCAAACTGTACGATGCAGAGCAAAAGACCAAGCAGGGCTATGATGAGGATGAAACCCACTGACGTGTCAGCATGGACAATATTCTTCACAGTCGTGCCCGTAACGATTGTGAGCGAGCAGCCCCAAAGGTAATAGCTCAAATCCTTCACTCCCGTCACCCACCGATGGAAACGATGGAAGCAGTGCTTCACAATGAAAGCCAGGAACATGGGCACTACAAGAACCACGCACACTTCGTAGAGAATCTTCATGAAAGCTGCCATGAAAGAAATGTCGGCCTCCTTTTCTATCAGTGGAAAGCATGTGGGTATGAGGATGGCAGTAATAAAGTTCGACAGGAAAGTGTATGTGGTCATCTGCTCCAAATTGCCGCCCAACTTTGCTGTTACTACAGGGGCGGCAGCAGCGCAGGGTCCGATGATGCAAGCCAGAATAGCCTCCATGAGAATGAGGGATTCACCACGCAGACGGAACACCAGTATGAGCAGCACCACGGCAAAGACAAATACCACCTGCTGCACGCCCACCCACAGATGCCACTTCACCGGGATGAGCTTGTGGAAGTCGACCTTACAGAAGGTCACAAAGAGGATAAGAAACATGAACAGCGGCAGGATGGCATTGCCGATGGGTGAGAACCAGTCGGCAATGGGCTCCAAGACCGGAGTGTAAGCAAATACCAAATAGACCACAGCTCCGGCGGCCATAGCCACCGGAAGGGTCCAGTCGCGAACGAATTTTAGAATCGGATTCAATTTACTTTACTGGATTATATTTGGGCACAAGAGCTTTCATTATCGACCAGCCTATAAGATAGGCCACCGAACAATAACAGAAGATGAGCATGTAGCCAGCCTCTTTACCCTCGAAGCCCATCAGTGCGAAGTGGTGAGCCTCAACATAGTCGAGCAGATAGCCACTGCCAATATTGATGAGGAACGACCCCACACCTCCAGCCATACCGTTAAGACTCGTAATGGTGCCCACAGCGCGCTTGGGGAAGAGATCACTGCCCACAGAGTAGAGATTGGCCGACCACGACTGATGGGCAGCCAGGATAAGTCCGAGCAGAATGATGGTGAACCAACAGCTGTAACGGCCTAAAGGTTGTGCAAGAAGCCCGAGCAGCGGCACCACTGCAAAGATGAGCATGGCGCGCAGACGGCTGTCATAAGCCCCACGGCCCGTCCGGTCCATGATGATCGAAGGCAACTTGCCGCCATAGAGCGACAATAGGGTCAGCGCGTAAAGCGTAAAAATGAGCATCTGGGCCATGAGAGTGTCAGAGCGGTAGCCCATGACATCGCTGACATAGGCCGGAGTCCAAAAGAGGATGAACCACCAGACTCCGTCGGAGAAGAACTTTGCAAGAACGATGGCCCACGTCTGCCGCATACGCACGCATTCCCGCAAGGTAATGGGGCGCCCGGTCTCCTCCTCTGTGGTGGTGGTCTTTCCTGCAGCCTCATCCTGAAGAATGTAGTTGCGCTCAGCCTTATTCACACGTGGGTTATGGTCAAGGTCCCTGTAAGCAAACACCCACAGACCCATCCAGACAAAGCCTAACACACCGATGATGACAAAAGCCATCTCCCAGCCATTACCCACTCCGATGGACTGGAAATAGCGCGCTATCGTGGGGATGCAGAGAGGAGCCACCAAGGCGCCCACCGTGGAGCCCGCATTAAAAATGCTTGTGGCGAAAGCTCTGTCGCGCTTGGGAAAGTATTCGGCTGTCACCTTTACTGCCGAAGGAAAATTACCGGCCTCGCCCACAGCAAGAACGATGCGTGCAGCAATAAAGAAGAATACGCTCACCGTGGTAATCATAGACACTGCTCCTCCTGTAGCTCCGATAAGGCTGGCAGCACTGCTCATACCCACTACATGCTCCGTGGCCCATCCACATCCTGCGTGCAGGCAGGCTCCTGCCGACCATATGCCGATGGCCCAAAGATAGCCCTTGCGGGTACCGAGCCAGTCGATAATACGGCCGCTGAAGATGTTCGCCACAGCATAGCAAATGGAGAATGCCGCCGCTATTAGGCCGTAATTACCGTTGTTCCAATGAAACTCAGGCGCTATGAAATCCTTCCATGTGAGTGAAAGCACCTGACGGTCCATGTAATTGATTGTTGTGGCCAGGAAGAGGAGTCCACAGAGAACCCATCTGAAATTGGTCATTTTCTGATTAACTTCTTTTGTTGTCATAGTAGTAGAATTGCGTTAATCCGCTTTAAGTCGCAGACAGTTATAAGTTTTGTTGGTGTAAGAATCGAAAGATTTCGCTTAAGGTAACCTTCATCGCCCTCCTCCCTCGAACAGAGGAAGAAGAGCGATGGTATGACAGAGCTACATGACGCCTACCCAGCGTAGGACGTCGTTGAGATTGGCCACTACCATAAGGAGAATAAGTAGTCCCATACCGATGTATTCAGCTTTAAGCTTAATATTCTCGCTGAGCTCACGGCCAGAGATTATCTCGCAAAGCAGGAAGAACACATGCCCCCCATCGAGGGCGGGAATGGGCAGGATGTTCATAAAAGCCAAGATGATGCTGAGGAATGCCGTCATAAGCCAGAACACATGCCAGTCCCACGTGGGTGGGAAGAGACTGCCGATAGCTCCGAAGCCTCCGAGCGACTTAGCTCCATCGGGAGTGAAAAGGTACTTCATGTCGTCGACATAGTCTTTGAGCACCTTCCAGCCGTAGGTCACTCCGGCGGGGAAACTCTCAAGGAAACTATAGCTCACATGGGTGTTACGGTAGTCGCGAAGAATGTCGTGGTTGTAGAAGCCTATCTTCAGGTCGGATGTCAGCACCGTCGTGACGGTGTCGGTCCGCGAATCCCCAGCTTTGGCTATGACCATCCTCACCGTTCTCACCTTCATGCTGTCGGCGGGTGTCTTCGCCTCACTCATCACGTCGCTCAGACGTCCTATCTCGTCCATAAAGGCATTGTAGGAATCCACCTTCTTGCCGTTGAAAGCCAGTATGCTCGCACCCTTCTTTAGTCCTATCTTCTCTGCCGGCGAACCCTTGGCTACGCTGTCGATGAGAAGAGGATAGAAAGGTTCCGTGAAGCGAGGCGTACTTTTTATCATATTCAGGAGATTGATGTCTCCTGGCAGATGTATGGCAATCCGCTTGCCGCCGCGCTCAACATAAGCCACCCGTGCCTCGCTGAGGTCGCGAAGCATGTTGCCTCCATAACTCTTGAAGTCACCCTTCTCGGTACCGATGAGACGGTCGTGGTCACGGAAACCTAAGGACTTGGCCTCGGTGTTGAAGCGCATGCCATAGGTATAGTTACGGGGCTGCACATAGTCCTCACCCCAGGCAAAGAGCACCATAGCATAAATGAAGAGCGCCAGCACGAAGTTGACGGTGACGCCGGCCACCATGATGATGAGTTGCTGCCATTTCGGTTTCGACCTGAATTCCCAGGGCTGGGCAGACTTCTTCATCTGCTCTGTGTCGAAGCTCTCGTCTATCATGCCGGCTATCTTGCAGTAGCCACCAAGGGGCAGCCATCCCATACCATACTCAGTATCACTGCCCTTGGGCTTGAAACTGAAGAGCTTTCCACTCCACTTTCCAATGCCAAGGTCGAAGAAGACGAAGAACTTCTCTACCCTCACGCCAAAGAGCTTAGAAGCCAGCATATGGCCTCCCTCATGAAGCAGAACAAGCAGAGAGATTGCAAGAATGAACTGGAGGAGTCGAATCAAGAATATTTCCATTCGGTTTTATTCGGATTATGCTTTAATACTTATTTATATTATATAATTCTCTCAATTGCGCAGCATTGCAGAAGCGATTCTTCGGGCTTCAGCATCTGTCTGCGTGTAGACATCGTAGTCGGGGTTATTGTCAAAGGATGCCTTCTCCATGGTTTCCCCAATGATATCAGCCATCTCGTAGAATGAGCAACGGCCCTCCCTGAAGGCGGCATTTACCACCTCATTGGCTGCATTAAGGATGCACGGCATGTTGCCGCCACGTTTGATGGCTTCGTAGGCCAAAGCCAGACAAGGGAATTTTGTGGTGTCAGGGCGGAAGAACTCAAGCTTCTTATCGAAGAGGTTCAGACGGTCGCCGTCGAGAGGCAGACGTTTGGGATAAGAGAAAGCATACTGTATGGGAAGCCGCATGTCGGGTACCCCGAGCTGTGCCTTCACAGCCCCGTCAACAAACTGAACGGCACTGTGCACAATGCTCTGTGGATGTATGAGCACCTCTATCTTCTCAGCTGCAACACCAAAGAGCCACTTGGCCTCCATCACTTCAAAGCCCTTGTTCATAAGAGTCGCCGAATCGATAGTTATCTTTGCTCCCATCTTCCACGTAGGATGCCTGAGAGCTTCGGCTGCCGTCACCTGAGCAAGCTGTTCGCGCGAATAGAGACGGAAAGGACCACCGGAGCATGTGAGTAGTATCTTTTCCACTTCGTTGTCCTCGTCGCCTACCAATGATTGGAAGATGGCACTGTGTTCAGAGTCAACAGGCAAAATGGGCGTATGATATTCCTGGGCAAGACTGCAAATAAGCTCACCGGCCACTACCAAGGTTTCCTTATTGGCGAGACATATTTTCTTACCAGCCTTGATGGCATGTATGGTGGGAGCAAGTCCGGCGAAACCGACAAGTGCAGCCAGCACCATATCGACAGGGCCGGCTTCAACTATCTGACACAGAGCTTCGTGACCTGCATAGACCTTTACGGGCTCACCGGCAAGAAGACCGCAGAGAGGCTCATAATAAGCCTCATTGGCTATCACCACGGCAGCAGGATGGAACCTGCGGGCCTGCAAGGCAAGTTCTTCGTAGCGGTTGTTAGCTGTGAGGCAATAAACCTCATAGAGGTCGGGATGCTGACTGATGACATCAAGAGCCTGCGTGCCAATGCTTCCTGTAGACCCGAGGATACAAATCTGTTGTTTCATGTCTTCTACAAGTCTAAGATGCCTTCCGGCAAATTGATTGTAATTGTATGGGTGTCGCTGTCAACATGGGTGATAAGTTCGGGATTAGCCGGTATCAGCTTTCCACTATCTGTTTCGAAAAGCACGTTAACCGTACTGTCGTCGACATTTACTATGGTTCCTACCAGTTTCCCATGTTCGTCGTGCAGGCTAAATCCAACAAGCTCGTTCCACGAAAGTACCCCTTCTTGCTCATCGGAGAGACTCCGGGGAAAGAATACTTCATTGCCTGTGAGTTCACGCGCCTGGTCGGCACTATCGACATCACAGAACTTCACCAATGCGACACTGTCGCTGCGGAAACGATAAGACTCCATAAAAAAGGGCACGAGGATACCATCAGTGTCAATAACAAGGTAATCAGCATCGACCCTGTCGAAGACATCATCATCGAAAAGGAAGCTTATTTCTCCCTTTACGCCATGAGGCTTTCCCAAGCGCCCTATCCGGAAAACATCTTCTCTCTTAATCATCTGAGCGGGTAATATGAGCGCCGAGCTTGTTGAGCCGCGTCTCGATGTTTTCATAGCCACGATCGATCTGCGCGATATTATCAATACGACTGGTGCCATTGGCGCTGAGCGCCGCAATGAGCAAGGCAATACCTGCACGGATATCTGGACTTGTCATGCGTCCGGCACGAAGCGTGCGACGATGGTCATGCCCCACGACAACAGCGCGATGAGGGTCGCAGAGAATGATTTGTGCACCCATATCAATGAGCTTATCCACAAAGAACAGACGGCTCTCGAACATCTTTTGATGGAAAAGGACGCTTCCACGAGCCTGGGTTGCCACCACCAGCAGCACCGAAATGAGGTCAGGAGTAAGACCGGGCCAGGGCGCGTCGCTGATGGTCATAATAGTTCCATCAATGAAAGAGTCGATTTGATAATGAGGTTGCCGCGGGATGAGCAGGTCGTCGTCCTCCACCTTTACCTTCACGCCCAAGCGGCGGAAAGCATCGGGAATAACTCCAAGGTTCTTCAACGATACATCCTTGATACGGACACCGTCACCCACCATGGCAGCCATACCGATGAAGGAGCCCACCTCTATCATGTCTGGGAGTATCGTATGCTTGGCTCCGTGGAGCGCATCCACTCCTACAATGGTTATAAGGTTTGAGGCAATGCCACTGATGTTGGCCCCCATGGAGTTGAGCAAGTGGCAGAGCTGTTGGATGTAAGGCTCACAGGCTGCATTGTAGATGGTCGTAGTGCCCTTGGCTAGCACTGCGGCCATGATGATATTGGCCGTTCCCGTCACTGAGGCTTCGTCGAGCAGCATATAGCTCCCCTTGAGGTTAGAAGCCTCAATATGATAGACATTGCGGTCGTCGTCATGGACGAAGCGAGCGCCTAAATGGCGGAATCCAAGAAAGTGAGTGTCAAGACGCCGTCTTCCAATCTTGTCGCCCCCTGGCTGAGCCACCGTCGCCCTGCCGAAACGGCCGAGCAAAGGACCTATCGTCAGGACACTGCCCCGCAACGACGAGCAACGCTTGACGAAGTCGTCGCTGTCTAAATAGTCAAGATCAAGGCTGTCGGCTTGAAAGGTGTAGTCGTGGCTGCTGTTGCGCCTCACCTTCACTCCCATGTCAGCAAGGAGCTGGATGAGATTGTTCACGTCAAGGATGTCAGGCACATTGCTGATTCTCACCTTGTCGGCAGTGAGCAGACAAGCGCTAATAACCTCAAGAGCCTCGTTCTTGGCACCCTGCGGGCGAATGCTTCCGCTGAGCCTATGGCCACCTTCTATAATGAATGACTTCATGTGCCTACTTCCGCTTGTGTTTCCTTTCCGGTTCCCGTGCTACAGTATTGAATTTGAATTGATCTAGGTCGAGCTGCACCTTGCCGTCAGTGTACCTTGCCAAGTCGGAAGCCACCTTTTCGTCATCACTTGAGCCGTGACTCCACTGCATGAGATTACGCTTCATCTGATTGGCTGTCTGTCGAATGAGCTCATCACGCTCCGCGCCGTCAGGCATGCCCTTCAAGCGGTCGAAAAGCTCGAAAACAAGATTACCGTAATGCTTCACCGGAATCTTCTTCATTGGATATTCCAACGGCTGTGGCTTAGCAGCTATCTTCTTAGCCTCGCTCACATCGAAAGGATAGTCGATGTCGAGCTTGAAATCACTCATAATGGCGAGGTGGTCCCAAAGCTTCTGTTCGTAGTTGGCATCCTCTTGGTTCTGAGGCAACATGCGGCCCATAATAGCCACAATAGTCTCAGCACAGCGCTGACGCTCAGCCTTCGTCTTCAGCCCGACGGCATAGTCCACCATCTTCTGTATTTCGCGCCCATACTCCGGCAGGATGAGCTTCTCGCGCTGGGTGTTATAGTCTAATCCTTCTATATTCATCTCTTTATTCTTATCTTGCTTCTACAGTAGTTTCTTGGGGAGCTTAGCCACGAAGTCCTTAAGGTAGAAAGGCACAAAATAGGCCACATCCTCGAATCTCTCCTGGGCTATACGCTTTTCAGCCAAAGGAAACATATTCTTGGCCAAAGGCTCAACATCCTCTATTAAGTGAGCGTTAGGATGACTGATGGTCGGCATGCACTTGGCTGCTCCCGGGCCAAAGAAGTAGACAGGACCACGGTCAAGGAATTCCTTGTAAGTATCAGCCGTGACAACATCAGCCTGAATGGGGCGCTGCTCCCTGAGCGAGCGGTCGAAGACCTGTGCGTAGACTTCCATGCGGCGAGCATCAAGCATCGGGCAGAGCAAGGCATCCTCAGAAACCCTCTCCTCCAGCAACACAGGTACACAAAGCAACTCCAGCGTAGGCACGGCGATGAGTTTGACCCCTCGGCCATAACAAATTCCCTTGGCCATACTGGTACCAATTCGCAAGCCCGTATAGGAGCCTGGGCCGCAGCTGACAGCCACTGCGTCAAGGGGAATGGCATGGTTGTCAATGAACGAAAGAGCTTCGTCTACAAACACTCCTAACCTCTCGGCATGATTAGGGCCGCTATGGTCTTCTTGATTGAAAATGAGTTCAGCTTCATTGCTGACAGCCACCGAGCAAACCTCGGTACTGGTGTCAATATTTAGTATACAGGACATAATCGTAGCCTTCTAACTCTAATTAATCTGCAAATTTACGTTATTTTCCCGCAAAATTCGTACTTTTGCAGAAATTTAACGTGTGCTATTATGATACAATCAATGACAGGTTACGGTAAGGCAGTCGTAACATTCAAAGACAAGAAGATTAATGTCGAAGTAAAGTCGCTCAATAGCAAGGCCCTTGACCTTTCCGCCCGCATTGCCCCCATCTACCGCGAGAAGGAGATGGAAATACGCCAGCTCATAGCCGCTACTCTGCTAAGAGGCAAAGTGGACTTCGCTCTTTGGGCTGAAAAGGAAACGGGAGTGGAGCCTACACCCATCAATGCGAAACTTGTGGAGAACTACTACCATCAGATCAAGGCCATCTCTGCAGCCACCGGCATTCCAGAACCGAAAGACTGGTTCTACACGCTTTTGAGAATGCCCGATGTGGAGACACGCACTGAAAACGAGGAGCTGACGCCTGAGGAATGGCAAGCCGCCCAAGGTGCCATCAACGAAGCCCTCAACTCCCTGCAGGCTTTCAGACGACAGGAAGGAGCCGCTCTGGAAAAGAAATTCAATGAGAAGATTGACAACATAGAAGCTCTTCTCCACAGTATAGAGCCGTTGGAAAAGAGTCGCGTGCCAAAGATTCGCGAGACCATCATCAAAGGATTGGAGCAGATACCCGAGGTCGACTACAACCAGAACCGACTGGAGCAGGAGCTCATCTATTATATCGAGAAGCTCGACATCAGTGAGGAGAAGCAGCGACTGGCCAACCACCTGAAGTATTTCCGCGAGACCATGGCAGAAAATAAGCCCAATGGAAAGAAGCTTGGCTTCATTGCTCAGGAGATGGGACGCGAAATCAATACTACCGGTTCGAAAAGCAACCAGGCTGAGATGCAGAACATCGTCGTGAAGATGAAGGACGAGCTTGAACAAATCAAGGAACAAGTGCTTAACGCTCTCTGAAAACCCTTCAACGGAAATAAGGCAAAGCTGACGGAGCCCTCCTAACAGCAGAACAGAACAAGTCAAAGGCAATACTTCAGATTATGCAACAACCATCCGACCCACTAACGGCCACCACAGACGAAGCCAACAGCATCCGCCGTGGCAAGCTTCTTATTTTCAGCGCCCCTTCAGGAAGCGGCAAGAGTACTATTGTGAAATGGCTCATGGACAACCATCCTGAGCTCAGACTGGCTTTTTCGATCAGCTGCACATCGCGTCCTCCACGAGGAACAGAACGCAATGGAGTGGAATACTTCTTCCTCTCAGCTGACGAATTCAGGCAGAAAATCGGCGACGGCGCCTTCCTCGAATACGAAGAGGTCTACCCGGGCAGGTTCTACGGAACCCTCAAGGAACAAGTGGAGACCCAGCTTGCACGAGGTGAGAACGTCGTTTTCGATGTCGACGTGAAAGGAGGATGCCACATTAAGCAATTCTATGGTGATCGTGCCATGAGCATCTTCATCCAAGCTCCTTCCATTGACGAGCTGCGCAGTCGCCTCACTCATCGCGCTACCGACGCTCCCGAAGTGATAGAACAGCGGCTTGCCAAAGCATCCTACGAGATGACTTTCGCTTCGAAGTTCGATCACATCGTTGTCAACGACAGACTGGAAGAAGCCGAGGCTGCCACCTATCGGTTGGTGAGTGATTTCCTCAACAAAGCATAACTTATGCGGATAGGCATCTACGGAGGCTCGTTCAACCCCATCCACTGTGGCCACATTGCCCTTGCCCGACAGCTCGTCGACAAAGGCTATGTTGAGGAGGTATGGCTAATGGTTTCTCCCCAGAACCCTCTGAAGACAGGACAGAAACTACTGCCTGATGCCACACGGCTGGCCCTTGCCACGAAAGCCCTCAAAGGAGAAGCACACGTGAAAGCCTCCGACTTTGAGTTTGCACTACCACGGCCGTCCTACACCTGGAACACCCTCGAAGCCCTCAGTACAGTCTATCCGCAACATCAGTTCTCGCTCATCATCGGAGCTGACAACTGGCAACTCTTCAATGAGTGGAAGCATCCGGAGCGCATTCTCGGCCACTACCCCATCCTCGTCTACCCGCGCCGCGGCTACAATATCAACCCGTCATCGCTTCCCCAGGGCGCAACCCTCGTCGATATGCCTCTTTACGACGTCAGCAGCACCCTTATAAGAACACGCGTTGCCCAGGGAAAGAGCATCAGCGGACTGGTGCCTCCCTGTATCGTGTCCGACGCTACTCAAGCCTGCCTCGCCCTGCTCCATAACGGCACTGACAGACAGAAACTCTGACTTTCCATCATCAAAGTAAGAAACTCTATGAAATCATTGTTCGGCATACGCCGCGACGAACGTCTGCTGGCACTACTGGCCATTCTGTTCTTCGTGGCTCTCAACGCTCTCGTTGTTGCCAAATACTATGGCCTCTTCACACCGGTTAGCGACAACAAGTGGCAGCTCTTTGTCCACAACTTCCATCTTTCCGGTTTCGACCCCATCACCTACGCTGTTCTCACAAAGTGGACAGCCGGCTACAATGTCTACCGCCATCCGTTGCTCGCTTTATTCATGTTCCTGCCCTACCTACTCAATTGCGGGCTGACATGGATCACCGGTATTAACTGCGCCCTCTTCATTGTGGCAGCCATCAATGTATTCTGCAGCCTCTATGCCCTGCTTTTCATCCATCGCATCTTCACTGAAGTTATTGGTCTGCATCGTTCTGAGGCCGGGGTGCTCTCAGCATTATTCTTCTCTTTTGCCTACGTCTTAGTCTCGTCAATAGCTCCCGACCACTTCATCATTTCTATGATGCTGCTTCTGATGGTTCTCTATCTGACCGGACTTCATATCAAGAAGGACCAGCCCATGTCGCTGACAGAAACCATCCTCTGCTTCTTCCTCACCGCAGGCGTTTCACTCAACAACGGACTCAAAGTATTCCTCGCAGCTCTCTTTTCCAATGGCCGTAAATTTTTCCGTCCGCGCTTCTTCCTTCTGGCTGTTCTGCTTCCGGCAGCCCTTATTTGGATAATCGGAAAGACGGAATACGCGCAGTTGGTCTGGCCCAAGGAGCAGGCAGCCAACAAAGAGAGAAAAGCCAAGGCTGAAGCTAAACAGAAAAAGAAATTCCAAATGCAGCTGAAGCAGGGAGTCGACTCGGCCACCATCATAGCCAAGCAGAAGAAACAGCGCTTGGTGAGCCACCGCCTCAAAAAGCTCGGGAAGCCCATAGAGCCTAACGGATTCCTCAGTTGGACCGACATCAGCACCTCGCGCTGGCAGTCGGCTGTGGAGAATCTCTTCGGCGAGTCCATTCAGCTTCACCGCGACCATCTGTTAGAGGACACCCTGCGTAACCGTCCCATCATTGTCCATTACAAGCACGCATGGCACTACGTGCTCGAAGCCTTCATTGTCCTGCTTTTCCTTGGTGGAATATGGGCCGGACGACGCAACAAATTCCTTTGGCTCAGCCTTTCTTTCTTCGGGCTAGACCTCATCATCCATTTAGGACTGGGCTTCGGCCTTAACGAGGTCTACATCATGACAGCCCACTGGACCTACGTCATTCCCATTGCTATAGCCTTTCTTCTGAAGGCTCTTGCTCCGTTGCCACGACGCTGCCTCACAATACTACTTGCAGTCATGGCTTTAGGACTGTGGGTCTGGAACATTCCACTCATCGTGAAATTCCTTTCCTGAAGACCATGGCTTCCATGTTCAGCATCCGAAAGGGAGAGCGATGGCAGGCAGCCCTGTTTGCTGCCCTCATCGTCTTCTTCGAAGTTCTCATCACTGCAAAGTTCTGGGGGCTCTTCGCAGACTACGACGATAGAGCGTGGCTCAACTTCATGCGAAATTTCCGCATGTCGGGCTTCGACCCCATTACTTACAGCGTACTCACTCACTGGCACCAGGGCTATGATGCCCTGCGCCACCCGCTGCTCGCCTTCATGATGTATCCGCTCTATGGACTCAACCAACTGCTGTGGTGGATGACAGGAGCCAACTGCTGCCAGCTCATCATGGACATAGTACTCACTTTCTGTGGCTTTTATTCATGCATCTTTCTCCATCGCATTCTCCACCGCACAATGGGAGTAAGCACACCAGCAGCCTTTCTTCTGACCTGCCTGTTCCTATTCTCGGCCTACATTATCGTTGCCATGATAGTGCCCGATCATTTCTGTCTGAGTCTCTTTCTGTTGATGCTTACACTCTCCCTGTCGGCCGAAAAAATAAAAAAAGAACAATCCTTCGGTATCAGGCAGTCAGTGATTCTCTTCGTCGTGACGTCCGGCGTGACGCTGTCGAATGGTGCACTTGTACTGTTGATGCTGCTTTTCACGAACGGCCGAGCTTTTTTCCATCGTCGCTACTTTGTGGGAGCAGTGTTCATTCCGGCTCTGATAATGGGACTGCTGGCCTTTGGTATGGGCCGAGTGACAATGCACCACAAGAGCAATAAGGGCTTAGTGAAGAACGAGATGAAATGGACGAACAACAAGCTCGACCGTACTGACATACTCCGTGAGAACTTCTTTGGCGAATCCATGCAGTTCCATCGCAAGCATCTTTTAGGCGATGTGCTCTCCGGTCGCCCGGCCGTCGAGAAATATACAACTCCATGGAATTACGTTTCCGAAGCAGTCGTACTTCTATTGCTGGCCGGTGGTCTTTGGATGGGCTGCAGGAAGAGACTGATGTGGTTAGCTGCAGCCATCATGGCATTTAACATTATCCTTCATGTCCTCATCGGCTTTGCAGCCGACGAGTGCTACATCATGGCATCGCACTGGCTCTTCACCCTACCTATTATTATAGGCCACCTTTTTACTGGCAATCGCAGACAACTTGCGGCACTACCCTTGCTGATGTTGACAACGGTAGATCTTTGGCTGCTCTGCTGGAACATGCCTCTCCTCTACCGTTACCTCACATGGCCGCTAAAAATCGTGTGAGACAAGTTCTGCGTACTCAGCTTTTTGAGCCTACTTGAAAAAGTCTGCGATCTTTGTTTCCACATTGTGACTACCAGATACTCAGTGGATGTTTTTCGTTACAACGATTTTTCCAAGCAGACTCAGTAATTGATGCAATGGGATAAAAACATATAAGATTGTATCGCTTTTATCTCACTCTCTTCTGCCTATCCCACATATGACCGTTCCATGGGCAGCCAAATAGATCAGGCTGATCTACGCTCTCTCTTACTTCACCACATTTCGTACATGTCCATCGTTAGACGGCAGGAGAAGATGATGAGCTGTTTTCTTCATTATAATTACTGGACTCATCGTAATTATTATAATCGCCCGCTTTTTCTTCAGCCTCCTCAGTCTTTTCTGCATACTCTTTGACGGTAACAGGCGTGTTTTTGGTTCTCACCAATTTGCCATCATAATTGTAGTATTTAGTTACGACGTTATACGCCGTCTTATTCAGGTATTTCTCGTCATATTTCACAGATTGCACCGACCATTTCTCTGCACCAATGTCTCCCTTGTGCAACATGCACCTTGCTTCCGCTTTTACAGTGAGGGGTACGAAGGGACTCCATCCTTGTTTCTCATGGTTACAGTTCACCTTTGTTGTAAGTAAAAGTTGAGCATCGGATGGAGGCTACTTTTGCACCCTGCGTTAATACTCTGCCGATAGACAGATTAGCATAATGACAATCTCTGCAAAGTTAGTTTTGTGGCATTCTTCCCTTCACAAAGGAAGGAGCTTATATGTAATCAATCAAGCCGTATACTTGATTTACTTGCAAAAAGCAGCCAATTTTAGAAATATTGTTTGCAAAAAGTTTGGGGAAAGGTAAAAATGCATTACCTTTGCAAAGTGAATCATTATTATCAAAAACTTAATTTCATGCTTATGAAGAAAACATTTCTACTCCTTTCTGTCGTATTCTTCCAACTTACGGCTTTTGCACAAACTCCAGAAGCTCCGACTATCAGCTCATTCTCTGATTATTATGCCCTTAACGGCTATGGCGAGATCACATTCAATCTGCCCGCTAAAGACACAGAAGGCAATGCGCTCGACACGAAGAAGCTCTTCTACAACATCTACTTCGACAATGACGCTTATACCTTTACCAGTGACTGGTACTCCAAGGTGAAGGCCGACATGAAAGACGTGCCCTACGACTACGACGACAACCTTGACTTCTTCGTTACTGGCGAGAAGCACGATGTGTTCTTCTAAGTTGAAGACTACACGCATGTGGGCGTACAGGCTATCTACAAGGACGGCGAGAAGGTCCACCGGTCTGCCATTGTTTACAACGACGGCAAGGTGGTCACAGGTATCAGCCAGACCCACACTGACGGGCAGAAAGTGGAGAAGACTCTCTGCACCGATCTCATGGGGCGCCGAGTAGATGAAAGCTATCATGGGATTCGGCTGTTGACGAAGGTGTATGAGAACGGTGAACGCCACACTGTGAAGATGCTCAAATGAATATGAACTTCAAACACAGCACTTCTATGAGACAAACGGTTTTCTTATTTCTTGTCATCTTAACGACAGGCCGTCTTCAAGCCCAACCTCTCACACGTTCTTTATGGGACAAAACCGCTACAAGCGAATCCATGCAGGCGCGCCCCTCAGCCCTCCGGCCCACAGCACCCCAAAACAGCTTCAAGCTCGTCCATAGGGTGCAGGGCGATCCTGAAATCATCAGCATCACTCCCCAAGGGACGCTCACCGACAACACCTACAACTCCTCGTCGGCATTCTATCAAACCCCGTTCGGTATGGCTATGGAAACCACAATGGATGGAACCATAGGTGCTTACGTGAAGGATGCCGAAGGTAACTATTATATCAAGAACCCCATATCGAAGATTCGTACCGACACCTGGATAAAAGGTAAACTCAAAGGCGACACCATCTACTTCGAGACTCCTCAGTGTCTGATGATGTCGGAGAACAAGGGTGACCGGCAAGCCTACTACGTCTACAACATGATGCTGAACGAGAACCAAACCAACTTCATCCCCGACACCCTGCAGAGGAGCGTGAAGTTCATCATCGAAGGCGACAGGCTCCGCCAGGTGTCGCCCGGCATCATGGGGCTCACAACTCAGGCTGGAGCATGGACAGGCTTCGGCGATTATGACATCGTAATCTGTCCTCAGAACGACGTTGCCACGGGAACACCCGACGGAGTGGAGTTCCGGCCCTATGTACTGAGTTATGACAACAGCTATGGAACTCGCTCGGGCGTGAAATGCTCGGTGGGCCTAAAAGACAACAAGTTCTATCTGCGCGACCTCTGCAACGAGATGGGAGCAAACTGTATTAATGGTCATGTGGACGGTAACACCGTGAATATCGACATGCCACAATATCTGGGGCCTGACATGGAGCATGGTTACCATCTCTATGCTTTCGGAGCCGTGAGCGAGATTGAAGCCGGTGAGGACGGGCGCCCGCAGGAGCACACCTACCTCGGTAATCACCTGAGCTTCAGCTACGACAGCAGCGATGCCTCATTCAGCAGCGACTCCGTACTCGTGCTGAACATGGGGAAAAGGGATTTCTATTATCTATACGGTTATCGCAGACCGCAGCTCCGTCCTTATGCGCCGAAGGCCGGAAAGCCCACCCGGGCAGAGTTCTCTGACTACATGGCTTACACGAAGCAGAATGGCTACGGCGGTGTGAAATTCGTGTTGCCCGAGTTCTCCACCGACAACGATTACCTTGTGCAGGACAGCCTCTATTATAATGTGTTCTTCGATGGTAAACTATATACCTTCGCACAGCCTCTCTACCAGAGCCTCAGTGAGCCAATGACCGATGTGCCCGCCACATTCACCGATGGCTACGATTTCGTTTCGAAAGGTCTTGTACGCACGGTGTACTACTATTCCGACTTAACGACCATTGGCGTACAAGTGGTATACAAATATAATGGAACAACAATGAAATCAGACATCACCACGCTCAATCTCAAAGAGGTCACCGCCATCAAAAGCACCCGGCGCGGCAAGCGTGTGGTGAGCACCTCCTACTACGACCTCAGTGGACAACAAGTGAGACCCGATAATCACGGATTGCTTATCCGGCGGCAGTCGTTCGACGACAACAGCACTGTTATAACTAAGGTGCTCAAACCCTGATAATAAGAATAGTCAACGGTGGCCTTTTCATTTCAGCCCCACGGTCTTCTTCACCCTGTTAGCTATGGCTTTTCCGATAAC
>OMVH01000102.1 GCA_900314365.1 uncultured Prevotella sp.
TCTCAAAGCACTCGGATTTTCTCTATTTCGAGATTTTTATTTGTAAAGGATTCGGTTAGAGTTAGCATTATTTAACGCACCTTTTTCCGTATCAAAAATCAAAGTTTTTCATTGCACACTCTCTTCATTTGGAGCTCTCCTGCCTCGAAAATAATCGGTGCCTATCAGCAAGAAACTACCCCTCAGAAAGAGCATGAGCGTTTGCGGAACTAGAAGACCCTATCTTCACATAATGACTTTCTCGCCCACTCAGCCAAGCCTCAGCAACTTGCAGGGTGCGGCCAGGTAGGGTTAGGGGGCGTCCGCATCCTGCAAATGGAGAAGATGAGATGTCAAGGCTGGTCATGTGCACCGAGGAGACCGTACAGGGATACCCTTTTACAAACAACTATAAAAGTGCAATGCAGGGATAGAGATTTCTAATCGCTCAAAGGCCATCAGAATGGCATCGACTGGTCGTCGTGCATAGCCTCGAAAGGCTGGTCGTCATTGCTGCCATTAAGCTTTGAGCCAATGATTTCTCCGCCACCCTCTCCTAAGGGACTCAGCGAACCGTCGTCGGGATTCTGGAAACGGGTGTACTGTCCCTTGAAGTCAAGCAGAACGTCGGCCGTGGCTCCCTTACGGTGCTTGGCAATAATAATCTGTGCCTTTCCACGGAGGTCATTTCCTTTCTCGTCCTGGAACAGATGATAGTACTCGGGTCGGTGGACGAATAGCACCATATCGGCATCCTGCTCAATGGCTCCCGACTCACGCAGGTCGCTCAGTTGCGGTCGCTTTCCATCCACGGAACTGTTCGACTGGTCGCGCTGCTCCACACTTCGGTTAAGCTGCGACAGTGCAATGATAGGGATATTGAGCTCCTTTGCAAGTCCCTTGAGTGAACGGCTGATGGTCGACACCTCTTCCTGACGGCTGTTGAAGCGCATGCCCGTAGCATTCATGAGCTGCAAATAGTCAATCATGATAGCTTGTACGCCATGCTCACGCACCAGGCGACGGGCTTTAGTACGAAGTTCGAACACGGAGAGCGACGGTGTGTCGTCGACATAGAGCGGTGCATGTTCCAAAAGACGAAGCCTGTCGTCGAACCTCTTCCATTCCATGTCGTCGAGCTGTCCACTTAGAATCTTGCTGCCCGAAATCTCACAGACATTGGAAATAAGACGGTTGACAAGCTGCACATTGTTCATTTCAAGAGAGAAGAAACCTACGGGCACCTTATAGTCGACAGCTATGTTCTTAGCCACTGAGAGAGCGAACGAGGTCTTACCCATGGCGGGTCGACCGGCAATGATGATGAGGTCGGACCTCTGCCATCCGCTGGTTATCTTGTCAAGCTCCGTGAATCCCGAGGGCACACCCGTAAGTCCGCCGTCGTTCTTAGCCGCATCCATGAGCTGCTGCTGGGCCTGCTTGATGACAGGGTCAATCTGCGTGAAATCCTGTCTGACATTCTTCTGCGAGAGTGTGAAGAGCAATCCCTCGGCCTGCTGCATCAGCTCGTCTACGTCGGTTGTCGGGTCGAGCGCTCCGGTCTCGATGACACTGGCATAGTGAATGAGCTGACGCGCGAGGTATTTCTGGCTCAGTATCTTGGCATGCCAAACAATATTGGCCGACGAAGCTACTCGGGAGCTAAGCTCTATGATGTAAGCACGGCCGCCTACCTGATCGAGGGTTCCTTCATGACTGAGCTCCTCACTGACTGTAAGAATGTCGCAAGGCTTCTCATCCATGTTGAGTGTCATGATAGCCTGGTATACGAGCTGATTGCGTGTCTCATAAAAAGTCTCCGGATGCAACATCTCCGACACCATAGAGAAAGCATCTTTGTCTATCATCAGAGCACCAAGCACAGCACGCTCTATTTCGGGCGCCTGAGGCTGCAGATGCCCCAGCGCCGGGTCTACGGGCGTGGGCTGTTTCTTTCGCTTGGTCGTTTTACTATTATTCTCCGGCATAGTACCAATGAATCTATTGCTTGTTCTTTTTCTTTCTTTCCAGTTTGGGGATTTTCACCACATCACCAGCCTGGAACTGCTTACGTCCGTTGACGGCTTCCATATAGCAGTCCATGCCCGGTCCAAGCCAAGCTCTGCCTACCGATGACATGGTTTGGCCTTTGCGCAACTTCACGGTGCGGTCGATGCCTACAATACGATAAGCACCAGTTCTGATACGTGGATCGGAATCGTACTTTGAAGGGGCTGTTGGCGGCGTGACCTTGCTAACGGACTTCAAAGCAGCCTTTGAAGCGGAAGCTGCAGGATGTGCAACCGAAGCCTCCATCTTGGGAGCTGCCTTCTTGACAAGTGCCACAGTCTTCTGGTGTTTCCCTGAATCATGCATAGCCGATGTTGCAACAACAGAAGAATCAGCCTTCTGTCCATCGGGATTATTCTTTTCTGAGAGCATCGTCAGAAGCATGGCTATCTGCGAGTCGCGAATGGCTATTTGCCGATAGAGCATATAGAATGCAGAGCCACCTACTACCAACATGACAGCAATGATTATTATGAGCCAGGCACGAAGACGACGCACAAGTTTCCCGTTACGTTCCTCTCTGTTTTGCCACTCCTCTTCCATGTCTTCACGGAACTGTTTTCTATAAACCGCATCGAAAATGTCCTCTGCAGTTTTGGCATGGCCAAAGCCAGACTTCTGTGTGGCATGAGTGTTGGATGTATTCTGCGCAGTCTTTTCCTCATGTCCTTCAACAGTTTTCTCGCTCTTTACTGCCTCCAGGTCGTTTGCCGAGGATTCAGCCTCATCGGGGTGCTTTTCAGGCTTCACTTCAGTCGACCGATTGGGTGCAGACTCTGCCGGCTGACTTTCCTGCACGTCGGCTGCTACTTCAGCTTTGGCAGCAGACTGCTCTTCCACTGTGGCCGACTGATTTTCAAGTTGGGCCGACAGTACTTTTTCCAGGGGCTTATCTGTCACAGCCTTTTGAGTGACTGTTGTTTGCGGCTCTTGTTGAGCCTGGTTCTCATAAGTCTCTCCCTCATGTTCTACTTCATCTGAAGCCTGAGACTGTTGTATTCCCGAAACTGTCGTAGTCGAAGTACTGGCGGAAGAATCTAAGGCCGCATTGAGAGAACTCTGCGTGACTCGAACAGGTGCTTCCGGCTGGACACCATCCGGAACATGTTTTTCCTCTGTCATATCTTGTTCTTTACTAAGTTGTTCATATTTCTTATCTATGGCCGAGAAGTCGACGCCATCATTCACATCCACGGTCGTAAACTGTGCAAACGGGCCGTTCACTCTCTCTTTGAGAGCTGTTTCCGGTGCAAACGTTATCTTGTCACGACCATCAATGACTATTCGCTCCCCCGTGTTCACATCAACGCTTTCGCGGGCATCCACGCTCGTAACTTTGAAAGTGCCCAGTCCCTTTATCTTGAGCACTCTGTCCTGCTGCAAACCGTCGCGCACGACATCAAGCATTGTGTTGACAAACCGCAAAGCATCTTTCTGCTGCAGACCATATTTCGCAGAAAGCACCGCGGCGAAATCCGACACTTTATTCATCGCGTCCTCCCTTCTTCAATTGATCCTTCACAGCTGCAACAGGACGGAAATTAAGAACGAGCTTCGGCGGAACCATCATGCGTTTCCCCGTTGACGGGTTGACTACAACACGCTCCAGCCGCTTCCTTACTTCAAATGTTCCGAATCCCGGCAACATTACGCTTTCGCCTTCGTCGAAACGCTCGGCCATAGCATCTACGAGAGAGCGCACATAATGTTGCACGTTGTCCTGCGAATAGCCTGACCGTTGAGCCAGTTCCGCAATGAATTCTTTATTGTTCATAATATTTCACCATAAAGGTCAAACTCTTCGCTATCGGTAATTTTCACTTGATAGAATGTTCCAGTCCTAAGCCTTCGACCAGCAGGAATCAGCACCTCCGGGTCGACTTCAGGTGAGCTGTACTCAGTGCGCCCCACATAATAGTTGCCTTCCTTTCTGTCGATGATGACGGGCATAACGCTACCCACCATCGACGCTGCATGTTCTTCGCTGATACGCTGCTGAAGGTCCATAAGCCTGTCAAGACGCTGCTGTTTCACCTCCGGAGGCACGTCGTCCTTATAGTGTGCGGCACTATAGGTTCCCTCTTCTTCTGAATACATAAAAGCTCCCATACGTTCGAAGCGTGCTTCACGAACAAAGTTTAGCAGCTCGTCAAAGTCCTCGTCAGTCTCGCCCGGGAAACCCACCATGAGGGTTGTACGGATAAAGATGCCCGGCACACGCTCACGAATCTGCTGAAGAAGCCTGAGCGTCTCGGCCTTCGTCACATGACGGTGCATCCTTTCTAACATATGGTCAGAGATATGCTGCAAGGCAATGTCGAGATAACGACACACGTTTTTCTTCTCGCGCATCACATCAAGCAGGTCCAGTGGGAACTGATTGGGATAGGCATAGTGGAGTCTTATCCACTTCACGCCCTCAATATCAGCCATATCGCTGATAAGGTCGGCGATATGCCGATGACCGTCAATGTCGACGCCATAGTAGGTGAGCTCCTGCTCTATAACCTGGAACTCCTTCACACCTTCACTAACCAGCTGCCTCACTTCATCCAGAATTTCGGACTTCGGACGCGAATGGTGCGCTCCAGTAATAAGAGGTATGGCGCAATAAGCACAATGACGGTCGCATCCCTCAGCTATCTTAATATAAGCATAGTGGTGAGGTGTGGTGAGATGCCTACGGCCGTCACAGGTCGGTACATCGGCTTTACCAAGATCGGTGAGGAGTTGTTTGTAATTGAACTTTCCGTAGAATTTGTCCACCTCGGGAATTGCCTTCTCAAGCTCATCCTTATAGCGCTGTGACAAGCAGCCCATCACATAGAGGCGGCTAAGTTGTCCCTGCGTCTTTCGCTTGGCAAGCTGCAGAATCATGTCTATGCTCTCTTCCTTGGCACTTTCTATGAATCCACACGTATTGACCACCGCAATCTCGCCTTGGGGATTCACGCTGTCATGGACACACCGATAACCATTGGCCTCGAACTGCTTCATGAGCAACTCCGAGTCCACAAGGTTCTTGGAGCAACCCATGGTAATGATGTCGATCTGATTCTTCCTCATTTCTGTCCGGCAAAAAGCGAATCAACAAATTCCTTTCTGTTGAAGAGCTGCAAGTCTTCCATCTGTTCTCCCAGTCCTATATATTTAACAGGAACCTTCAACTGGTCCGAAATACCGATGACCACGCCTCCCTTGGCTGTTCCGTCGAGCTTGGTTACAGCCAACGATGTTATGGGCGTGACTGCAGAGAATTGCTTAGCCTGCTCAAAAGCATTCTGTCCCGTAGAACCGTCAAGAACGAGCAGCACCTCGTCGGGAGCTGTCGGGACGACCTTCTTCATCACCTCTTTGATCTTCTTCAGTTCGTTCATCAGTCCCACCTTGTTGTGCAAGCGTCCGGCAGTATCGATAAGTACTACATCTGCCTTACTGGCCACCGCACTCTGAAGCGTGTCGAAAGCCACACTCGCGGGATCAGCGCCCATCTGCTGCTTCACTACGGGCACCCCCACCCGGTCGCCCCAAATCTGGATTTGCTCCACAGCTGCGGCGCGGAAAGTGTCGGCAGCTCCAAGTACCACTTTCTTACCGGCATTCTTGAACTGCCACGCCAGTTTTCCAATAGTAGTGGTCTTGCCTACACCATTAACACCTACAACAAGAACGACATAGGGCTTATGGTCAGCCGGAAGTTCCCACGAGGAGACATCGGCAGCGTTGTTCTCCTCCAACAGTGAGGCTATCTCTTCACGCAGAATGTTATTGAGTTCCGAGGTAGACACATATTTGTCGCGAGCTACACGAGCCTCTATACGATTGATGATTTTCACGGTTGTGTCAACACCCACATCACTGCTGATGAGCACTTCCTCAAGATTGTCGAGCACATCGTCGTCGACTTTCGACTTCCCTGCCACGGCACGGGCCAGTTTGCCGAACACGCTCTGCTTGGTCTTCTCAAGTCCATGGTCGAGCGTTTCCTTTTTTTTCTTGTTGAATAGTCCAAAGATAGACATATAGGATACTGTAAAATGAATATTCTTAGTAAGTTCAATACACCTTCAGCGTGTCACCAACTTTTATCTGATAGTCTGGGCTCAACCCATTCTTCTTGTAGAGACTCTTGAGCCTCATTCCGTACATCTGGGCTATGGAGTACATGCTCTCTCCCGCCTTCACCACGTGGGGACGCTTCTTGAAGGCCTTGTCTGCCCTCTTACGCTTCTTTTTGAGGTAGATGATGTCATTAGGTTGCAGCACGTCATTCTTGTCGCGCTCGTTATATTTTGCCAACTTACGCCACGAAATGCCCACTTCCTTACCTATGCTCTTAAACGTATCACCAGCCCTGGCCTGGAGATAGTAGTTGTCGTTATAAATGTGGATAGGATGCAAGGTTCCACCACGGCGCGCGGGCTGGTCTACCCCCGATCGCTGTGCCATAAACTTATCGTAGCCGCGCGCACTGTCGTAGACGTAGAGTTTGTAGAGCTCTATTATCTCAATCAGCTTCGACGCATAGGCGGGATTAGTGGCATAACCACAATCCTTAAGCCCCCGCGCCCATCCGCGATAGTCCGTGCGCTTCAGTCTGAAGAGACTGCTATAGCGAGGATTCCCCACTAAAAAGCGACTATGGTCCTCGAAGCTTTGATAAGCATTGTCGTATGCGCGGAAGCACTCCCCCACCGCATCATCATCGGCAGTGACAGAGCGCCCTGTCCACCCATGACATTTAATGCCAAAGTGGTTGTTTCCCATCTGTGCCAGACGGCTGAGCCCTGCTCCGCTCTCGAACAATCCTTGAGCTAAAGTGATGCTCGCAGGAATATTGTAGCGAAGCATTTCTTCAATAGCTAAATCCTTATATTGGTTAATATAAGTTTGGTAAGACTGGTTCCAACGCATCTGTGCTGCCATGGGTACGCACGACAACAAGAGCACAAGCTGAGCAATGGTATATCTGAGTTTCGTCATTATCATCATGCAAATTTACAGAAATAACAAAAAATAACAAAAGGAAGGTCCAAACCTTTAATATAAATTAGTACATTTGCAATCGATGATAAAGAAACGGACAATAGTAGCTCTCGGCTCCAACTATGAACCTCAGAAGAATCTTGAGGAGGCACGCCTGGCCTTGGAGAAGGTCATGGAGGTGGAATTTGTCACTGCTCCGATATGGACCTACCCCATAGAGGGTGTCGGACCGAAATACCTCAACTGTCTGGCCACAGGTTTCACTACTCATTCGCAAATCACTTTCACAAAAGCTCTTAAACACATTGAGCGCAGACAAGGAAGCAGCAAGGGAGAAAAGTCGAGGAACCACATACACCTTGACCTCGACCTGCTTCTTTACGACGGTGTGAAGTTTCACGAAGATGACTGGAACCGGGATTACATTCAGGATCTGCTCCGAAAACTGCCTTAATCTGCTTATAAGGTGCCCTCGTGGCTACAATATCATTCAGTCCTGCCCTAAGGACCAAAACTCCAAGAATTATGAAAAGATTGTTCAGATTTCTTCTTACGCTTTCTATGCTCATGCCATTGCATGAGATTTCCGCACAGACCTTCGATGAATACTTCTGTGACAGCACATTACGCATCGACTATATCTTCGCCGGCGACTCATCCACACAGGAAATCTCCGTGAGCAAGCTCAACCTTATGCCCCGATGGTTTGGCAAGCGGCAACGACTTGCCGAAATGCCAGTTGAAGGCAACGGGCAGATAAGCGTGAGCGACCATCGTACGGGGCAAGTGGTCTACCGTAATTCTTTCTCCACGCTCTTCCAGGAATGGCAGAGTTATGACGAGGCAAAGCATGCAAGGAAAGCTTTCGAGAATGTTTTCCTTGTCCCCTACCCCAAGGACACTGTTGACATCAGACTCGACCTTCGCAACAACCGTCGGCAGATAATTGCCTCTTACTCATTCACTATGGTTCCTAACGACATTCTCGTTCGCCACATCGGATTCTCCCGAGTTACGCCTTACACCACTGTGCAACAGGCTGCCGACACAACGAAATGCATTCATATCGCTTTTCTTGCCGAAGGCTACAAAACCGAGGAAATGGACGTTTTTCTGAACGATGTCGATACCGCCGTACAGGCCATCTTCGCTCACGAGCCTTTCAAATCGCTGCGCAGCAAGTTCAACATCGTTGCCGTTAAGTCGCCATCCGCCGACAGCGGTACAAGTGAGCCCTCAAAAGGAATTTGGAGGAATACAGCTCTCCACTCCCATTTTGACACTTTCTATAGCAACCGTTATCTTACGACGCTCCACCTCTTCGATATGCACGACCTGCTTGCTGGCACTCCCTACGAACATATCATTGTACTCGTCAACACTTCCCAATACGGTGGCGGAGGCATTCTCAACTCCTACAACCTGTCCATGACCCATAACAAGTACTTCAAGCCGGTGGTTGTGCATGAGTTCGGTCACAGCTTTGCTGGCCTTGGCGACGAGTACGCCTACGAACAGGAGCTCATACCGATGTACCCCAAAGACATTGAGCCTTGGGAACAGAATCTCACTACACTGGTCGATTTCAAATCCAAATGGGCTGATATGGTTGCCCCCGGAACGCCCATACCCACGAAGCCCGACCTGAAGCACCCTAAGGTGGGGGCCTACCTGGGAGCAGGCTACGACCTTGAACATGTCTACCGCAGCTATCCTGACTGCCGGATGCGCACCAATCTTACACCCGACTTCTGTCCTGTATGCCAAAGAGCCATTACAAAGCTCATCAATTTCTACACAGAATAGGCTTGCATGAGAAAGCGACTGCTACTGTTCATTCTCGTTGGAATCATCCTCTTTGGCTCTAGACTTGAAGTAGGAGCTCAGCTCACTGACAGCCAAAAACTCGGACGGGCCATCGATTATTTCCAATCGGCGAAATACCATGAAGCTATGCTTCTGCTCCAGCAGCTTGACGGGAAATACAATCTCAATCCGCGCTACCGGGCCTATTTAGGTGTGTGCTACTATTATGAATGGCAATACGACAAGAGTTGTACCATCCTCGACTCTGTGATTCCCAGTCTCGCAGCTTATGCGCCACACGAACGGGCAGTCTACTACTATACGAATGCCGAGAGCCATTTTCAACTCAGTGAGTACGCCAAGGCTATTCCCTACTATGAACAGATGCTCACCGTGTGCTTCGACAACGAGAAAGCGGCTACCTACTATCGACTGGGTATGTGCCATACCTTTCTGCACGACTGGCAGCATGCTCTTCCCTGTTTCGAATCAGCTCTGCCTCTCTATGAAAAATACCAACTCCCCGACAGCAACCAGCGCAAAGCGCAGATACGCCACATGATAGCCGGATGCAAAGAGAAGCTCAAGACACAGCTGAACAATGCACCTCCTGCACAACACTCTCTGCCTAATAGCCAAGAAGGCTCTCGCGCAAAAGAGACTGACAATAGCCCACAAGAATCGACTCCATAGAAGGTCTTTAATCTCTTCTACATGAGTAGTTCCTATTACTGGCTCAAGTTTCAGAAGAATCATTGCGGAGACAAAGTCATAGAAAACATGAGTATCGCAAATTGTGTAAATTCACATGGTCAAACGAACGTCAAACACTTGGCTGACGACCGTTTTACCATTGCCATTTAGCCATCGGACATGGGAAACATTCATTGGCCGCCGCCAGCCTTGAGGTAGCTCCTGTCCAAAGTATAGTGAGCCATGCAATAGGACACAACCTCTGAGACTTGAGGATTTTGCAGGATGAGGGAACTGTGTTGAACAAAGCCTACGGAAGAAAATTCAAGGATATCTGAAAATACCGTCAAGTTCCTTTGAATATTACGAAGATAATCTGTACTTTTGCGCTGATGTTGACAGACTGCTATCTGAAACGATACATCCAACGAAACCAACGGAACAACTTAACAACATAAACCAACCATAAACTAAAACAACAATGAGAAAAACCGCGATCACACTCATGGCTGCTGCATTGGCTTTGTCGGCATGTGCCCAGACCACGAGTAAAAAAACCATGAAGGCCTACCTCGTGGCCGACGCTCACCTGGACACGCAATGGAACTGGGATGTGCAGACCACCATCCGTGACTATGTCTGGAAAACTATGACGCAAAACCTTTACCTGTTGAAGACTTATCCCGACTACATCTTCAACTTCGAGGGCGGCATAAAGTACTGGTGGATGAAAGAGTACTATCCACGTGAGTACGAAGAAGTTAAGAAGTATGTACTCAACGGACGCTGGCATCTGGCCGGAAGTTCCTGGGATGCCAACGAGACGGTGATATGCTCGCCTGAGTCCTGGCTTAGAAACGTGCTCCTCGGACAGACCTACTACCGGCAGGAGTTCGGTAAAGAGGGCACTGACATCTTCCTTCCCGACTGTTTCGGCTTCGGCTACGACCTCCCCACCCTTGCCGCTCACTGCGGTCTTATCGGATTCTCCACCCAGAAATTGGGATGGCGCACTAATCCTTTCTATGAGGACGGGCGCAAGTATCCCTTCACCATCGGACTCTGGCAGGGTATCGACGGCAGCCGCATCATGATGACCCACGGATTCGACTACGGACGGCGCTTCAACGACGAGGACCTCTCCAACAGCGACCTGCTCAAGAAGGAGATTGCCGAGAGCCCGCTCAACATGGTTTACCGCTATTATGGTACAGGCGACACAGGTGGATCACCAACGATTGCTTCTGTGAGATCAGTGGAAAAGGGCATCCGGGGAAAGGGCCCCATTCAGATTGTCAGTGCCACCAGCGACCAACTCTATAAGGACTTTCTGCCCTTCGACAAGCATCCGGAGCTACCGGTGGCCGACGGCGAAATGACGATGGATGTTCATGGAACGGGATGTTACACTTCGCAGGCTGCTATGAAACTCTATAACCGCGAGAACGAGCATCTCGGCGATGCGGCAGAAAGAGCTTCCGTCGTAGCTGAGTATCTCGGAACTACTGCCTATCCACTGTCTGACCTTACTGACAGCTGGCGACGAATGATATGGAATCAGTTCCACGACGACCTGCCGGGTACTTGCATCCCAAAGGCCTACGAGTTTGCATGGAATGACGAGTTGCTCTCACTCAATCGTTTCTCCCACGTGCTGACCAGCGCCGTACGAGGTGTGGCTTCGATGATGAATACCTCCGGCGACGGACAGCCCATCGTCATCTACAACAATGAGTGCTTCCCTGCAATAGCGCTTGCCGACATCACTCTGCCACAGATGGCGGCCGCTTACACAGTGACTGGGCCCGACGGTCGAAAGACTGCTTCACAAGTGGTTGAAGGGGCTGATGGTAAGAAACACCTCTTAGTGGAGGCTAACTTACCCGCAACAGGCTTCGCCATCTATCACATAAAGGCCGCCAAGCGTCAGGTATCCACTACCCCGACGGCTGCTAAGACCATTGAGAACAGCATCTACAAGCTAACATTGGACAACGATGGCAACATTTGCTCGCTCATAGACAAACGATGCAGCCAACAGTTGGTGGCTCCCGGCAAAACGATGGGCTTGGTTGTGTTCAACGACTGCAAGTCGTACGAATGGCCTGCATGGGAAGTTCTCAAGGCTACCCTCGATAAAGAACCGCTCAACTTGAAGGACAACGTGAAGATTGAGCTTGTCGACAACGGTACACTACGCAAGACGCTCAAGGTGAGCAAGACTTATGGAAAATCGGTCTTCACTCAGTACATCAGTCTCTATGAAGGTGCTCAGGCCGAACGCATAGACATCACCAACGATGTGGAATGGCAGGAGAAGAACGCGCTGCTGAAAGCCTGCTTCCCGCTTAATGTCAGCAATCCGAAAGCCACCTACGACTTGGGACTGGGCAGCATCGAGCGTGGCAACAACCGTCCACAGGCCTATGAGGTTTACTCCCATGAGTGGACCGACCTCACAGATGCTTCGGGCAACTACGGCGTCACTGTCCTCAACGACAGCAAATACGGATGGGACAAGCCCAACGACAACACGCTGCGTCTCTCGCTGCTTTTCTCACCCAAAGCCAACAAGAGCTATACCTATCAGGAAACTCAGGACTTAGGTCACCACACCTTCACCTACAGCATCATCGGCCACCGGGGGAAGCTCGACAAGGCTGAGGCCGTAAAACAGTCGACTCTGCTCAATAGTCCGCTGCGTGTGTTTGCTACCGGAAAGCACAACGGAAAGCTCGGTCGCAGCTACTCCTTCCTCTCCTCCGACAATCCCAACGTCACGGTAAGAGCACTGAAGAAGGCCGAGGTGAGCAACGAATACGTGGTGCGCGTATACGAAAATTCCGGTAAAGAGTCACAAACGGCTCACCTCACTTTCGGCGGACATATAGCAAAGGCTGTGGAGGCCGACGGCACTGAGAGAACAATTGGAGAAGCCTCGTTTGCTGACAACCAACTCAATGTCAACATCAAGCCCTTCAGTGTGAAGACCTTCAAAGTGGTGCTCGACAACAAGACCATTACCGCTGCCCGTGGCGAGAGCCTGCAGCTGCCCTTCAACATGCGATGCTTCACACCCGACGGCTTCCGCAACTCTGCCGACTTCGCCGGTGGCTACTCCTATGCAGCCGAGCTGCTGCCCGAGAAGGGATTAGATGTCGATGGCATCCACTTCAATTTCGCCGACAAGGACGCTATGAACGGCGTGAGCTGCAAAGGTCAGGTTATCACTCTGCCGACGGGAAACTACAACCGCCTCTACGTGCTCGCTGCCTCAAAGGAAGGTGACTGTCCCGCCACATTCCTTGTGGGCAACACTCACCAGACCATTAACGTAGGCGACTACAACCAGTTCGTCGGACAGTGGGGACACGACGGCCAGACTACTGGCTACTATAAAGACATGGAAGTGGCTTACGTGGGTACCCACCGCCATTCAGGCAAAGGAAACTGCCCCTATGAATTCACCTACATGTTCAAATATGCTGTCAATATCCCCAAAGGCGCTAAGACGGTGACTCTGCCCGACAACGACAAGGTAGTGGTCTTCGCGGCTACGCTTGCCAACGAGCAGGAGAGCTCCGACCTCACGCCGGCTTCGGCACTCTTCAGGACCAATAACCGAAATGACCGTCTGACTCAGGAAGTGGAGAAGCGCCGCAACCTGCTGAAAGAGGCAAAGATAGTTGCTTGCAGTGGAGAGGTGAACGATCGGGAGAAAGCAGCCAACCTCACCGATGGCGACGTGACAACCAAATGGTGCGACACATCCAATGTGCCCAATTTCGTAGTCTTCGACTTGGGCAGCGAACAGACTGTGAGCGGTTGGAAGATGACCAATGCCGGACGTGAGGGCTCCGATTACATTACCCGTAGCTGTCTGCTGCAAGGCAGAAACACTGCCAACGGCGAATGGCAGACCCTCGACCTGTTGGACGGGAATCAGGACAATGAGGTGAAACGCAATTTCACCCCCGCCAAAGTGAGGTACGTCCGACTCTTCGTCACCGGCCCCACGCAGAACGTCCAAAAGGACGCCACGCGCATCTATGAGCTGGAACTGTATTAAAGTTAGTCACAGCTTTTAATCTTTAGGCCTGTCATTTCCTATATAATATAGGAGTGGCAGACCTTCTGATTTTCTGCCTGCCGATAATGAAGACTGCTTAGAAGTAACTATTCAGCGTATCATCCATTGATTTCGTTTTCTCACATAGATTTTAAAGATCTTGAAGATGCCACGCCGCTATACGGCCACGCATATCACAGTATCATCGCTGAGCAATAGCGAAGCCAACTCTAATATCATTAAAAAACCGTGTGAGAAACATTCGCTGTACTTTCACGCTTGAACTATAAATCTAAAAAAAACATAATTCTTTCAGGATTGTCTGCCTTTTCCAATTCTATATGACCATTGTAGGCTAACTTTGTAGAGCAAAAGAAGAATTAGCAAAAGATACAAGATATTTCAGGATACTAAACTGTTTCAGGACTATGAGAGCAAATATTAGGCGAAATTCCCAGACACGAGTCGTTGTTGTTGGCGGTGGTCTTGGAGGCCTTCAGCTGGTGCAGGCCCTCAAGAAGACGAACTTCCAGGTGGTGCTTATCGACAAGAACAACTACAACCAATTCCCTCCCCTCATCTACCAAGTAGCTTCGGCTGGTCTCGAGCCAAGCAACATCAGCTTCCCCTTCCGTAGGCTTTTCCAGGGATGGAACAACTTCTTCTTCCGTTTGGGAAAGGTGCTTGCTGTCGATGCCAATGAGAAGGCTGTGAGAACCACCTTTGGTACGGTACACTACAAATATCTCGTGCTCGCAGCAGGGGCCACCACAAACTTCTTTGGCAATGAACATGTGGAACAGAACACCCTGCCCATGAAGACTGTCACCGATGCCATGACTCTGCGCAACACCATATTCGAGAACTTGGAAAAGGCTGAGACTGAAGACAATGCCGAGCGTCGGCAGGCCCTCATGACTATCGTCATTGTTGGTGGCGGACCCTCGGGAGTGGAGATTGCCGGGGCTATGGCAGAAATGAAGAAGACCGTCATTCCAAGAGACTATCACGACCTTGATGTCAACAAGATGAACATCTACCTTGTCAACTCCGGCGACCGATTGCTGAAGAGCATGAGCCTCGAATCTTCGGTGCAAGCTGAAAAGGACCTGGAGAGCATGGGAGTCAAAGTGATGCTCAACAACAGGGTTACCGACTACAAGGACAAGACGATAATCCTTCAGAACGGAAACACCATTCCTGCAGAGACGGTGGTTTGGGTGAGTGGAATCCGTGCCAACTCCATAGAAGGACTGCCCCAGGCAAGCATCGGACATGCTGGAAGAATACTTACCGACAGCAAGAACATGGTAAAAGGCATGGACCATGTTTTCGCCATTGGCGACCAAAGTTTGGTAGAGGGCGATAAGGAATATCCGCTGGGGCATCCTCAACTGGCACAAGTGGCTATTCAGCAGGCCAACAACGTGGCACGCAACATCATTCACATGGAGAAGGGTGAACCGTTGGAAACTTTCAGTTACAAGAACCTCGGGGTTATGGCTACTATCGGAAGGAAAAAAGCCGTAGCCGAGATAGGAGGAAAGAATTTCCACGGTCTCTTTGCCTGGTTGCTTTGGCTCGTGGTGCATCTAAGGTCTATCTTAGGAGTGAAGAACAAAACAATGGTGCTGCTCAACTGGATTTGGAACTACTTGAACTACAAGCAGAGCCTTCGGCTCATACTGAAGAGGTAGCACTCGCCCTATCATCTGTCATCTATAGATTCAGGTTTCGGTAGTATATATCTATCCCTTGCAGTGGCGACCCTCCTGGACATTTATAAAGGTGGTGCAAAGGCGATATAACTATACTCGAGAGGTTGGGAACATCTCGCTATAAATGCAAATAACCCCAGCCGAGCGACGCGAGCCTGGGAATAGAGTCCAGGCAACACCCTGTGACGACCACAGAGAGGTCGGGAGAATCTCGCTAGAGATGCCACGTAACCCCAGCCGAGCGACGCGAGCCGGGGGGCAGTGTATCATACAAGCAGTGACGGCCTCGGAGAGGTCGTGTGCATCTCGACAGAGATGCACGTAACACTGAGCGAAGCGAGCCTGGGGATGACAATCTGCAACGTCCATGATACGGCCTCGGAGAGGTCGGGAGCATCTCGACAGAGATGCAAGTAACACCAGCCGAGCGACGCGAGCCGGGGGGCAGTGTATCATACAAGCAGTGACGGCCTCGGAGAGGTCGTGTGCATCTCGACAGAGATGCACGTAACACTGAGCGAAGCGAGCCTGGGGATGACAATCTGCAACGTCCATGATACGGCCTCGGAGAGGTCGGGAGCATCTTGACAGAGATGCAAGTAACCAGCCGAGCGTAGCACTACTCGTAAGTACTTAAGGTTGCACTGTATACGTTAGCCTACGGAGTTAAGGTACCCCCAACAAATAGGTGTAAAATCCACCAACAAGCAAAACAAAACTAGGTATGCCAGACCATGTGCATCTTCTTGTGGGTCCTAATTTAAGTCTGAGCGACTTTGTACGTGAACTAAAGTCCGCATCAAGTATATTTCTAACGACGCACCGCCAATGGTTTCCCTTCTTTGAGACATGGGGTAAAGAATACTTCGCCTGCTCCTACAGCGTAAATGATGTTGATACTGTAAAAGAATACATCAAGAATCAAAAGAAACACCA
>OMVH01000149.1 GCA_900314365.1 uncultured Prevotella sp.
CGTCAGTTCTGGGTAGTGGGCTTCCTGTTCTTCATGACTGGTCTGGCCATTGTCATCTACCTCAACCAGACGCCCATGCAGCCTCGCGAGCGCGACTACTCCTATGCGGGCTCCTTCTATGCCTACGCCATTTGGTGTGGACTCGGCGTGGCCGCCATCATCGACCTCATAAAGAAGCACCTGAAGCTCTCGGGCACCATCATCTCCGCTGTAGTGGCCGCCGTCTGCCTGCTCGTGCCTATACAGATGGCCAGCCAAACGTGGGATGACCACGACCGCAGCGGACGATACACCTGCCGCGACTTCGGACAGAACTACCTCATGACGCTCCAGGATAAAGGTAACCCCATTATTTTCACTAATGGTGACAATGATACCTTCCCACTCTGGTACGATATGGATGTAGAGGGTATCCGCACGGATGCACGCGTCTGCAACCTGAGTTATCTCAATACCGACTGGTACATCGACCAGATGAAGCGACCGGCTTACAAATCGCCCGGCCTGCCTATCACATGGCCTCGACTTGACTACTGCTCCGGTACCAACGAGTACGTGCGCATAGTCCCGAACTTGAAGCAGCAAGTGCTCGACTTCTACAAGCAGGACCACGCTGCCGCAGTGAAGCAGTTCGGACAGAATCCGTTCGATGTGAAGAACATCATGAAATACTGGGTACGCTCCAAGGATCCCGATATGCATGTCATCCCCACCGACACGCTCTATCTTCAGATTGACAAGAATGCGGTGCTCCGCAGCGGCATGATGTTGCCCAGCGATTCCATCCCCGACCACATGGTCATCTCGTTGGCTGGTAAGTCGGGACTGGCTAAAGGCGAACTGATGATGCTCGAAATCATAGCTCAAAGCAACTGGGTTCGTCCTGTCTACGTGGCTTGCACCGTGGGTCAGGAGAATTACATGAACTTAGGCGACAATTTCATTCAGGAAGGCCTGGCCAACCGTATCACTCCCTTTACTACGAATAAGCCCAACGTAAAGAAGTTTGATACTGAGAAGACCTACCGCAACATGATGTTCCGCTATAAATACGGTGGTCTTTCCAAGCCGGGACTTTATCTCGACGAGACCGTCATGCGCATGTGCTACACGCACCGCCGCCTCTTTGGCATGCTCGCTCTGAACCTCATTGCAGAGGGCAAGCGCGACAAGGCACTCAAAGTACTGCAAAAGTGTGCGAAGGAGCTTCCCGAGTACAACATCCCGATGAACTACTTCAGTGGTGGTGTCGACTTGGCACGTGCTTATGCACAGCTGGGCAACAAGGCTAAAGCCATAGAAATCCTTCAGAAGGTTTACAAGAACGAGAAGCAGTATTTCGACTGGTACACATCGCTCAACGACAACCGCTTCAGCCAGTCGCAGAGTGATTGTGTCAAAGAGCTCTACATGATCAACGACTGCTACCAGCTGATGAAGGATATCGATACGGCGAAGGGACAAGCCATGGCCAAGGAGATTGCTGCTATGTCAGCTCTCTACAGAAGCCGTGGCGGTGCACTTCCTGAATAAAGATTCCGCCAGATGTTCATTGAGCAGCCTGCTAAGTGGTTGCGCTGGATGTATCCAGGGGCAACATGGAGAATGGACAAACAGGTCCACGCCGTCTATCTGACATTCGACGATGGACCTATTCCAGAATCCACCCCCTTCATTCTTGAGACGCTCGCCCGCTATGGCGTGAAGGCAACTTTCTTCATGGTGGGCGAGAACGTGCTCCGCTACCATGACCTCTACCGGCGTATCGTGGCTGAAGGTCATCAAGTGGGTAACCACACGTTCAACCACTTAGGTGCTTACAAGCACTGGGCACTGACCTACTATAATAATATAGAGAAGGCCAACGAGCTCATAGGAGCTCACCTCTTCAGACCGCCACACGGCTGGATGAGGCACAGCGTCTATTGGTGGGCTTTGCGCAAATACCGCATTATCATGTGGGATTTGGTGACTCGCGACTATTCCAAGTGGCTCACGGCAGACGATGTCTATCGCAACGTGAAGCGATACGCCCGCAATGGCTCCATCATCACGTTTCACGACTCACTGAAAAGCATCGACAAGCTAAAGACGGCCCTGCCCGCCTCCATAGAATGGCTGAAGTCAAAAGGATATGAATTCAAGACCTTCGAATGAGCTCTGCTCTGCAAACATAAAGGCCGAGGCACAGCGCCTCGGCTTTTTTGCTTGTGGTATTGCGCAGGCGCATGCTGTCAGCGAAGACGTGGCCAAGGCCTTCGAGCAATGGGTTTCCGACGGCGGATATGCCGACATGGACTACATGGCCCGCAATATCGACAAGCGCCTTCATCCCGACCGGCTCATGCCCGGAGTGAAAAGTATCATCTCTGTAGCTCTCAACTATGCATCCTCCGTGAAGTGGCAAGCCGAGAGCTACGAGATTGCGACCTATGCTCTGGGACGCGACTACCACGAAGTGATGAAGCAGAAGCTGAGAAGCTTAGCGACGGCTCTCGGACTGCGGGAGATGAGAATGGACGAACCACTGCCCCAAGACGGCCAAGCTCACTGCCGTATCTTCTGTGACACTGCCCCTGTCTTGGAACGCTATTGGGCTGTCGAAGCAGGACTGGGCTGGACTGGGCGTAACCATCAACTCATTGTGCCACATGCGGGCAGCATGTTCTTTCTGGGCGAGCTGTTTGTCGATGTGGAGCTCGACTATGATAAGCCTCAGCCAAACCGATGTGGAACATGCCACCGCTGTGAACAGGCCTGCCCGACGGGTGCTATCGGAGCCGGCAACATACACTTCAATGCCTCCAAGTGCCTGAGCTGGGCAACCATCGAGAACAAGGGAGACATAGAGCCCCAGATGGCAGCAGCGATGGGACAGTGCATCTACGGCTGTGACCGCTGCCAGAAAGCTTGCCCCTGGAACCGCTTCGCACAACCAAATACTACAGCAGAATTGCAACCGAAGACCGAATTGCAGAGCATGACAAAAACTGACTGGCAGACGCTCACCGAGGAACATTATAGAAGTCTCTTCTCACACAGCGCAGTGAAACGTGCTAAATACGTGGGACTTATGCGAAACATAAAGGCCGCAGACAAGCCAACAAATTGAAACATCTACCTCCTGCACAAACCTTGCCCGCGGCTTCAACTCCTTTCAATTAGTAATCACGAAGTCCGTAATTACCGTGCGACTTCGAGACCACACGAATTTTTTATAATAATTTATGCTCTTATTGTTGTAATATCTAATTAATTCTACTAACTTTGCAGATAAATAAACAGTAACCAGACAAAAAAGTAAATCAAAGCAATGTCACATCACAATTTAAACCAATTAGACAAGAAAATCCTTCGTCTCATTGCAGACAATGCGCGCATTCCTTTCCTTGAAGTGGCACGTGTCTGCAACGTTAGTGGTGCAGCTATCCACCAGCGCATCCAAAAGCTCACACACATGGGCATCATCAAAGGCTCACAGTTCCTTATCGACCCGGAAAAGATAGGCTACGAGACATGTGCCTACATCGGGCTCTACCTCAAAGACCCTGAAAAGTTCGACGAGGTGCTGGAGAAGCTCAAGAAAATACCAGAGGTCGTGGAATGCCACTACACCACAGGCGGCTTCGACATGTTCATCAAAATTTATGCCCGTAACAACCATCATCTTCTGAACATCATCCACGACAAGCTTCAGCCTTTAGGACTCTCGCGCAGTGAAACCATCGTGTCGTTCAACGCTGTGATAGAGCGCCAGCTGCCTATCCCGGAGAATATCGACGAACCCGACGACGAGGAATGATTCCCTTCCTCACCGGACACAACACTATCCCTACTGCAGCTTCCGACAGGAGACGACAGTAGGGATTATAGTAAGAATGCAGCCCCCAGCCTCCTACGACAGAAGGTCGGGCTTTCTAAACCTAAAGACACCAACAACACCCAATAACGATAAGAAACCAACCGAATGAAAAAGTTACCTCTCCTACTCCTCACCCTCATACTACTGCTTCCAGCCGGTCTCACTAATGCAGCCCAAAGGAAAGCCACCCGATTCCACATATTCAATGGCACCAACATCGCCCACTGGCTGTCGCAGAATGGCGATCGCCGCGACAAGGCAAGCGACTTTCTACAGGAAAATGACATAAAACGAATTGCCTCGTGGGGCTTCGACCATGTGAGGATACCCATTGACGAAGCTGTGATGTTCAATGCCGACGGCACCACATGTACAGAGATGTTCGGTCTGCTCAAGGATGCCCTGCACTGGTGCGACAAATACGGACTTGCAGCAATGGTCGACCTCCACATCCTGCGCTCACATCACTTCAACAACAGTCAGCGCCCGCTCTTCACTGACGCCAAGGCACAGGATAGATTCATTGAGGTCTGGCAACTCATTAGCCGCGAGCTCAAAGGATTCTCAGTGAACAAGGTGGCCTACGAACTGATGAACGAGCCCGTGGCTGACAAACCTGAAGAATGGAATCGCATTGTCATGCGCTGCTATAAGGAATTGAGAAAGCTCGAGCCACGGAGGGTCCTCGTCATAGGTTCCAACCGATGGCAGGCTTTCGACGAAATGAAGTACTTGGAGATACCCAAGGATGACCCCAATATCATCCTGAGCTTCCACTACTACAATCCCTTTGCCCTCACCCACCACAAGGCTTCTTGGACCGACCTGAAGGACTATGACGGAGGCGTGCACTATCCGGGACAGGTTATCACGCAGGCCGACCTCGACAAAGTGGACAAGAAAATGGCCAATCGTATGCAATGGTGGACGACGCAGGTGTACAACCGTGACCGCATCAGAAACGACTTCAA
>OMVH01000108.1 GCA_900314365.1 uncultured Prevotella sp.
ACTGTTATGCCTCGCAGCAGCAGGAATCCTCCGCCACCACCCGGGGCGGGAGAGAGAGGCAAGAAGAAGACTATGTCAGTGAAGTACAAACTCTACCAGGTGAAGAGCAAGAACACCAAGCTCAACGGCAAGTGGGCCGCCCGCGTGATGCTCACGGGCTCAGTGGGTCTCAGCGAGATAGCCGACCGCATACAGCGCAACTGTACGGCCAAGCGCTCCGACGTGATGGCAGTGCTCATGGAGCTCGTGGAGGTGATGAGCGACGAGCTGCAGAACTCCCACAGCGTGAAGCTCGACGGCCTGGGCTCCTTCCGCGTGGCGCTGGCCTGCAAGACGGCCGAGACCGAGGAGACCTTCAGCGCCACCAAGAACATCAAGGCCGTGCGCCTGCGCTTCCGCCCTGCCGTGAGCGGCTTCGCCGCCAAGGGCGCCCACCACAAGCGGGCCCTCATAGAGGGGGTGAAGCTTGAGCGCTGGAACGCCAAGCCCGCAGCCGAAGCTGGCACCGGGACCGGGAACTGATAATCGGAATAATCGGAGGAATCGGAATAATCGGAGTAATCAGAATATTCTGAATAATCAGAATAATCAGAGTATTCCGAAAACTCCGAAAACTCCGAAAACTCCGAAATTAACCCTTAACCTCAAATCACTATGCCCATAGAAAGCAAGAAAGAAACCTGGAAGATGATTATCAACATGATCATCTCCATCCTCACCGCCATCGCCACCACGCTGGGTCTTACCAGCTGCATGTGACGTAAGTAAAGCTACTCCTTTTCTCCCTGCTCCCGTCCACTAACCACGGAATGAGAGCAGGGTGTGTTTTACTCCTTTCAAAGGTTTCATCTGATGCGGTCAACGATGGGGTTTGAGTTTCCCCATTTGAGGGATTTTTCCCGTAATTGTGGCAGGGGCACAAAACATTTCATAATATACTGGCCTGCGTTCAGTCATCGTCCTAAGCGATATTGAAAGAGTTTCACACTACACCGTCGGCGCCATACCTTTTTGGGGAGCACACACAAACGGGAAAAAAGAAGTGGGGAAGGGCATAAAAGAACAGAAAAAATAGTATCTTTGCAGTCGGCAATGAGGGACACGGAACATAGTCGGGCTCTGTGCTGCAGAGTTTCTCTATGCCTCTTTTGAAGCACTCCCGGAATGACATGCCCCCATTGCAAATAAGAGAACATGTACAAAGTAATCACTTTATGCGCTTGCGTCGCAGCCTTCAGTGCTGCCCACGCTCAGAGAGCTGATACGCTGAGAACAGCCGCCCACGCAACCGACACTGTTACAGCGACAAAGACCGACAGCGTTGCCAACATCGTTACCAACTATGGCATCGACGTAGACGCCGGAGCATTAACCTACGGCCTCAAGCCAGCTTTCTTCCTGACGGAGAAGACCGGCACCGGCGAAGTGGGTGCCGTGGCACGTGGTGTCGGCACCTTTGTGGTGGGAGGCATGCTGGGCGGAATCGGCTCTGTCTTTGCCGGAAATCTGCTTGCAGGAGCCGACGTTAAGACTCAGAAAATGTGGCTCGAAGGAGCAACGGCTAAAGTAAAATGCGGTCCTCGCCCCGTCTTCAAGTTCGCTTTGCCTACTGAAGCCGTGGCCAGCCCGGACTCCACCGATTGGGAACAACACTTCCTCAGCACGGTGGTCAATCCGGAAGAGTTTGTCTGTATGATGTTCGATGTCAAAGAAGGCCGGCGCTGCCTGCCCAAGAAATTCTCACTGACAGCAATGGGGAAGGAGACATCACAATTGAGCACCAAGAACAGCAGCATCCCCTTTGAGGTAGCTGTGAATGCAGACGGGACTTTCCGGGTGAGCTTCGCCAAGCCGCTTAAGCCCGGGCAGTATGGCTTCGTCTACAAGGGCACCGACAACAGAGTCTACCTTTCCAAACCCTGCGCCTTTGATTTCTGTGTGACCAAAAAATAAAGTCAGAATATGAACGACATCAAGAAAATCGTCCTCACCGGAGGCCCTTGCGCCGGAAAAACCACAGCCCTGGTACGCGTGATAGAACATTTCTCAAGTCTCGGCTTCAAGGTGTTCACCATCCCGGAGGTACCCACCATGTTCAGCCAGGCCGGAATGGACTATCTCACTACCAACAAGAACCTGTTCTATGAAGGCGAGAAAGCCACACTTGAAATACAACTCGACCTCGAGGACAAGTTCCTGAAGATAGCCGGACAGTGCGACGAACCTGCCCTGATAATCTGTGACCGGGGGACGCTCGACATCTCGGCCTATCTTGAACCGGAAATGTGGGACGAGATTACCCGCCGGGTGGGAGTAACCACAGCCGAGCTCCGCGACCGCTACGATGCCGTGCTCCACCTTGTATCGGCTGCCGACGGAGCCGAACAGTTCTACACCACAGCCAACAACCGACAACGCACTGAAGGCCTGGAGAAGGCGCGCTCACTCGACAAGCGCATCATACAAGCATGGCTGTCACATCCCCACCTGCGCGTCATCAACAATCATATAGACTTTGCCGCCAAGCTCAACCGCGTACTGAAGGAAATCTCAAATGTGCTCGGACTGCCGCAGCCCATCGAAGAAGAACGAAAGTACATAGTGGAGGTCACGGGCAAGATTCCCAACAACAATATCAGCAAAATCACACAGACTTATCTCGTGGCTGAACCCGGATGTGAGGCAAGGCTGCGACTGAGAGAGTGGCAGGGTAAATCGGTCTACGTGCTCACTACCAAGCGACGTACCTCGGGCAACGAACAGGTAGAGACCGACCGGCAGCTAAGCAAGAACCTCTACGACTCACTCCTGAAGCAGGCCGACCCCTACCGTCACACTATTCACAAGACGCGCAACAGCTTTATCTGGAAAGGGCAATATTTCGAAGTAGACTGCTACAAAGAGCAACTTCAGGGACTCATCATCCTCGAAACAAAGGGGGTAGGGGAGGACGAGACCGTAAATTTCCCGCCGTTCATCAAAGTGGTGAAGGATATTACGGGGTGCGCTGATTACTACAATTACAATCTGGCTCTAAGATAGGGCCCCACAATCGTGTTGAGTGGATTACCCTGCCATTTTCAGATGGAAAAAGGGATAAGGAAAATAGTCATGTTCAGGCTTACGCTCCCAATGGAGCAATGGGTCTGAAGTGATGGGATAGCCTCAGAGCTCCATGGGAAGCGTGAGCCTGTACATGATTTTCCATTACCATTTGAGCGAATGGGGCCAGCATTGGCAAAGGTAGGACAATAAATCTCCCACGAGTTTGTATTCAAGAACACATTCAAAAGTGGGGGCACAACAAATTGGACACCCTATTCTGCAAAATCCTTTGAAGACCTCCCCGCGCTTAGGGCCGGCCAATTGTCCGACTGAGAGATGCAGCAATAGGTTCCAAGTCGCGAAAGTCATCAATGACGAAGTTCGCTCCGGCCTCTCTCAACTCCCTGCGCGAACCATTGCCAAAAGTAACCCCGCAGGTAAGGCATCCGGCATTTCGCCCCATCAGAATGTCATAATGCATGTCGCCCACAACCATAGCCTCCGAAGGCCTGAGCCGGTAGTGGGAGAGTGTGGCCAGCACCGGAGCGGGGTCAGGCTTCGCTCTTTCCACATCATCTCCGCCCAAGACCAAAGAGATGTAGGGGGCAAGCCGGAATGCATTTACAAAGTTCATCAGCGAATCGTGTCCGCGGCTGCTGGCAATGGAAAGGAGGAAGCCCTCGCTGTGAAGCCGCTGCAGCGTGGTAATAACGTGAGGAAAAGGCTTCACCTGCAGCGTCTTGCTTTTCTCTTCGAACAGAACCCTGTAGGTGTCAGCACACTTTTGCGCCATTTCATCGTCCATCTCCATTAAAGCCTTAAAACAACCGGCAAGAGGCAAGCCAATGGTCTGCCGGCACGCTTTCGCCGGTTTCATCGGGAGTCCAAGCGCCTTCAATGTTGCCTGCATGGTGGTGGTGATAATAAGAGAGGTGTCACCAAGGGTGCCGTCGAAGTCGAAGATAAGAAGACGCAGGTTCTGAGGTGCTGTCATCGGTCCTTCATGTTTTTCACCCAATCCTGCCGGCGCTTTCTCTGCTTCTCGCGACGCTTCTGGAAGTCGACGAGTGTTTTAATGAGAAACCATACAAGGGCGATAGTGATTAACAGGAAAACAGCAATAAGAATATAAAGCTCTGTCTTTGTCATGTGAATTCGAATGATGTATTACCAGAATTTTTTGTTCTTTTCATCGTAATAGTAGCCGCTTCGCGCCATCCGGTCGATGAGTTGCTTGCGATCAACATTGAAAGCGTAGCAAATTTCGTCAAGATTCTCGTATTCCTCGTCACGGAGCAGGAAATTGATGGCTGACACGAGCATCGGAATATCGTGGGGCAGATGATCCATAATAATAGTGCATTATAAATTAATCAATGTAATCTTAGATTCTCATCTCTTTAATCAACGCCCCGTCAAGGGAAAGCAGTCTGATAACCCCTGCTTCATAAATGGATAGCGTCGGCGGATTTCCGCCCTTGGGAAAAGTAACGGACCCGGTATTGCAGACAGCCATCCCGTTGTTTTCAGTCAGTCCGCAAAGATGAGTATGCCCGTAAAACAAAGCGTCGAAATGTCCTTTCGGAAGTTTCCCCTCGTTATAGATATGGCCATGAGTGAGGAACAGCCTTTTTCCTTCGTCAACAAGCAGCATATAATCTTGCATGATAGGGAAATCAAGGAGCATCTGGTCAACCTCCGAATCACAGTTGCCACGTATTGCCAATATCTTATCGGCCAAAGCATTGAGCTCGCTTGCAATACCCATAGCGTCAATCCCGTCCGGAATCCCATTCCTGGGCCCGTAATTAAGGATGTCGCCTAAGATACATAATTCGTCGCACTGCTCGCGGCGGAATACATCCAAAGCCTTGTGCAATGCAGGCAAAGAGCCGTGAATGTCGGAGAGTATGAGATACTTTGTCATTTCTAAAAGATAATGATAGCTGAGTGCAAAAGTACAAATTTCTTCTTAAAGCCCGAAGAAAAAGTCCTTTTCTTTTGGCCAACCCAGTAGCATCCTGTTGTCATTAAGAATCGAACCAAAGAAGAAGGTTGACCTGATAAAGCACGAGAAGCATGGCAAAAAAAATATAATCGTGATTATGATAAATAGATAATATCAGGAGAAGATAGATGAAGGCCGCCCGAATGAATGCAAACAGCCGAAGAGATTGAGAGGAAAAGCGAAGACGAACCCCGGCTCTCCTACCGGGATGCAAGATTCGCAACTGTTGAAGGGAGACAAAAAATGGGGAAACTGTTGGTATGAAGCGGCAAAGGAACATGACGCAGCAAAAGGCAGATCCGAATGTCAAAGGAAAAATGGCAACAGTGACCGGAAATCACTGTTGCGTTTCAAAGAGAGCTATTGTTTCAAAGAGAGCTATTGTTTCAAAGAGAGCTATTGTTTCAAAGAGAGCTATTC
>OMVH01000114.1 GCA_900314365.1 uncultured Prevotella sp.
GTAACCCCAGCCGAGCGTAGCGAGCCTGGGGACCGTGTCCTATCCACGCACCCCGCGTCGGCCTCGGAGGTTGAGTAATACTACCTGGATACTCTGGCAAGCTTCGCGCTACAGGGGAAGTACTATATCCTGGACACTCTGAGACCGCCACAGGCGCTATGGAGGAAGCGCCATCCCCAGTTCGCTGTGCAAAGCTGGGATACTCGCATCTCTTCGAGATGCTCCCCGACCTCTCCGAGGCCGTCGCAGGAGTATGATGTGGACGCTGTCCCCAGGCTCGCTTCGCTCGGCTGGGTTATATGCATCTCTTCGAGATGCCCACGACCTCTCCGAGGCCGAAGATATACACACTACTTCCTACCACGTCTCAGGCCCTCTTCGCCCAGACGTTTATGCATGCTATTGTTCATTCACTCCGAGGCCGGAGATATGTACACCCTATCCCATTACCACGGCTCGATCAGCTCACCCGCCATGCATGCCATTACCCGATTACTTCGGTCAGACTGCGACGGCCTCGGAGAGACCCTGTCTGCTTGCGCTCCTCTGATCTGCTGTACCCCTTTCTCTCCACCCCGGAGTTTCATGAAAGACGAAAGAGAGGATGGGCAGGAAGGCTCCCTCGTCACTCTCCAGAGAATTAACGATGTCCCATCCGGCAGCGTTGGTGTTCAATCGGGCAAGCACATGCTTTAACGAAATGCAATTGTGCATAAATAATATTTAAGACTGACGTAAGCTTGAAAAAATAGGATTAACTTTGGACAATAGCTGAATCCTACCCTTATTAGAATACTAATGTGACATGAAACAGACAGTGAAAATCAGATGCAAAAATAACGGCTCCTGCTTTGAGGTGCCCGTGGGCAGCACACTGGCCGAAGCTTACAGGCAGAGCGGTCTGAAGATGGCTTACGGCCCGATGGGCGCCAAGGTGAACAACGTGTCGGAAGGCATGCGCTTCCGCCTCTACCATAACAAGGATGTGGAATTTCTTTGTCTGCCCGCCGGGTCAGCCATGCGCAGCTACACGCGTACGCTTTTCTTCATCCTCTCGAAGGCAGTCCACGACCTCTACCCCACGTCGAGCGTATGCATCGACATCCCGGTCTCCAACGGCTACTATGTAGACATCAACATCGGGCACGCTGTGACTCAGGCCGATGCCGACGCCATTCGCAAGCGGATGCAGGAAATCATCGATGCCGGCATATCCATCACACGCCATGAGGTGCCCACGGAGGATGCCATCAAGATGTTCGACACCAAGGGCGACAAAGCCAAGGTGAAACTCCTCAGAAGTGTGGGAACCCTCTACACCACATATTATCAGATCGACGACTACGTGGATTACTACTACGGTGCTCTGCTCACCAACACCCGGGAAATCTACCTCTTCGGACTTGAGAAATACTACGACGGACTCTTGCTGCGCATTCCCGACAAGACCGACCCTTCGAAGCTCGGGCCTTTGGTGAAGCAGGACAAGATGTTCGACATCTTCAAGGAGAACCACCGCTGGCAGGGCATCATGGGGCTGCGCACTGTGGGTGACTTCAACGAGGCCGTGAAGAACGGAGCCGCCACGGACATGATAAACGTCTCGGAAGCACTGCAGGAGAAGAAGATTTCCTATATCGCCGATGAGATAGCACGCCGGAAGGACGTGAGGATGGTGCTCATCGCCGGACCCTCCTCGTCGGGCAAGACCACATTCTGCAAGCGCCTGTCCATACAACTTGTCACCAACGGCATTAAACCGGTACAGATATCGCTCGACGACTACTTCGTCGATCGCGAGCAGACCCCTAAGGACAGCAAGGGCGAATATGACTACGAGAGCATCTATGCGCTGAACTTAGAGCTCATCAACAAACAGTTCAACGCGCTCTTCCGGGGTGAGGAGATTGAACTGCCGAAATATGATTTCCCCACGGGGCGCAGTGTCAAGAGCGGAAAGAAGCTTCATCTCAATGCCGACCAGGTGCTTGTGGTGGAAGGTATCCACGCCCTGAATCCGGAACTGACGGCGCAGATTCCGGAGTCGTTGAAGTTTAAGGTCTATATCTCCGCACTGACAACGATTCTGCTCGACGACCACAACTACATCCCCACCACCGACAACCGACTGCTGCGCCGCATCATCCGCGACTACAAATACCGCGGTGTCAATGCCCAGGAGACCATTCACCGCTGGCCGAGCGTAAGGGCGGGCGAGACAAAGTGGATTTTCCCTTACCAGGAGAACTGCGACGTGATGTTCAACACAGCCATGCTCTTCGAACTTGCCGTCATCAAGCAGCAGGCAGAGCCTCTGCTCGAGCAGGTGCCCGAGAACTGTGAGGAGTACAGCGAGGCCTACAGGCTCCTGAAGTTTCTGCGATACATTGCGCCCATCCCCGACAAGGCTCTGCCGCCCACAAGCCTCATCAGGGAATTCCTCGGTGGCAGTTCGTTCCACTACTAAATGCAACTGGGGAACAGGAATATTGCCGACGAACCACGGCTATGCGAATCAGGAGGGTTACTTTACCTCAGGATTAGGAAATTCAGACTGTGAATCGTTTTAAGCCAGTCGAATGTTTTACCCAAAATCAAGTAGACCCTTAGAGTCAACTCCTTATCCACTGCAGGGCGCGGCCCTTGTGGCCGTCCGCATCCTGAGTGTCAATCCATTATCCGCAGGGTGAGCTCAGGTAAGGCCAGGGGTAGTCTGCAAATATCCACTGCAGGGCGCGGCCCTTGTGGCCGTCCGCATCCTGAGTGTCGGATCCATTATCCGCAGGTACAGTCAGCATCCAGCGAATATGGAAAGAGTGATAGGAAATTCCTGTTTGCCCGTAGAATGCGGACGGCCACGAGGGCCGCACCCTGCAGTGGACCAAATTTCGCGCCTTTACTATAAGAAATAACGGTCCCGAAAGGCATAATCCTCCGTAACCCCATGTAATCGAAGCGTTACCCGGGGGTATGCCCCCACTTTACCCTTTCGCTCCCGTACATCGAAGACACACGAGAGCGTAGCTAACTCCCTGCCTCGAAGAGACTGAATCACGAGCAGATTACTCTTTAGGACTTACACGAAATGCGGTTGACGTGTTGATAAAGTCAGGAGGACTAAAAGAACGACCCACCCCGAACTCCCTTCAAGGGAGACGAGGTGGGCCGTTTTACTTGAGCCGTATTATCCGTTACTCAGCAAAGTGATAGCTGAAACCATTGATGCGGTTCCAGGCGCCACGCGTGAAGTCAGGGATGGCGACAGGGGCGGAATTGTTCTCAATGGATATCTTGGTGAGCTCAGTCATGCAGCACCATTCAGCCATGTCGTAGACATCCTCGTCGAGAGGCAGTCCGTTCTGCAGACAGTAGATGAGACGGTAGCTCATGATGAAGTCCATACCGCCGTGGCCGCCTACCTTCTTGGCCTTGGCCTCGATGGTCTTTACGAACTCGGGTGTGTACTTCTGCAGCAGCCAATCGCGTGTAGCACTAGGCAAAGCGCTCTCCACATCAATCTTGTCGTAGTTAGCCACACCGGCCTCTTTGAGCTTGTCCTTAGCCAGACAGAGCTGCTCAACGGGGTACTTGGCAGCAAAGCCGTCGGTGCCCATAATCTGATGCATTCTGTTGTAGGGGTGCGGAGTCATGACGTTGTGCTCAATGAGGATGGTCTTGCCCAGTTCGGTACGTATGAGCGTTGAGGTCTCATCGCCGTTCTGGAAGTTAGGGCTGTCCTTGCCCGACTGCTTCTTAGCATAGCGCTGGCCGTTGAGGGGCTTGGTGTCCATGGAGACAAGATACTTCAAGCGGTCGCCGCGATGGATGTTCAGCACCTGGCACACAGGTCCGAGTCCATGGGTGGGATAGACGTCGCCACGATGTTTCTCGTTGAACTCAAGACGCCAGTTGTTCCAGTAGGAATCCCAGAAGTCACCGAGGTTGTGAATATAGGCTCCCTCCACATGTTCCACGGTGCCGAAGAGTCCCTTCTGAGCCATGTTCAGTGTAGCCAGCTCAAAGAAGTCGTAGCAGCAGTTCTCAAGCATCATGCAGTGCTTGCGCGTGCGCTCCGAAGCATTGATAAGGCTCCAGATGTCCTTCATGTTGAGTGCTGCCGGCACCTCGATGGCCACATTCTTGCCGTGGTTCATGGCATAGAGGGCGATAGGCACATGGTTCACCCAGTCGGTGGCGATGTAGACGAGGTCGATGTCCTTGCGCTCACAGAGTTTCTTGTAAGCATCGGCCGAGCCGTAATACTCAGTAGCCTTGGGACGGCCATACTTGGCGAGCATCTCCTGGCACTTCTCCACATTCTTCTGTTCAATGTCGCAGAGAGCCTTAATCTCAGTGCCTTCGATGTTACAGATGCTGTTCACGTGCGTAGGGCCACGCATGCCCAGACCGATGAAGCCCACTCTGACGGTCTTCATCTTTGGTACTGTCAGCAGCAAAACATCTTTCTGTCCGGCCGGGCGCACGGGGACAGGAGTCTCAATGGGTTGGATTTTCTGGGCCTCAAGACCTGTTGCGCATAGGAGCGACAAGCCAAGGACGGCCATCATTCTCATGTACTTTTTCATTTTGTCTTTATTGATGATTAGTAAATAAAAGTTTATTCTTTTTGTGGGTTAGTTTTTTGCTGTGGGCGAGTCTCACCGGAGGTCACGCATCCTGACATCGATGCCCAGTCCGCTGAGGGCCCGGCGGATGCTGTCGGGTGGCGTGAGTGCCATATGATAAGGATAGAGCACCTTTGGCCTGATGAGCGCAGCAGCCTGCCGTAGTTCCTTGAGGTTCATTGTATGGGCACTGTCGCAGGGCAGGAAGGCAACATCGACGTTCTTGATTTTCCGCATTTCCGGGATGAGCTCAGTGTCACCGGATATGTAGATGCGGAAACCGCCGAGGTCGAGCAGATAGCCGTTGCCAACGCCTTTGGGATGCAGGTCGCGCCGCCCCGGCCTGATGTTATAGGCCGGCACAGCCCGCAGCGTCATGTCGGAGTCGAGCCGGTAGGTCTCGTCATTCTTAATCACAGTTCCACGCTGATAACGGTTGAAGCACCGCCGCGTGAGGAACACCTGCGTGTTGTTCTTTGTGAGAATGAACACGGAGTTCATGTCGAAATGATCATAGTGGTCGTGAGTGACGAGCACATAGTCGGCCTGCGGCTTGTCGGTGTAGTCAACAATAGGACGCACGGCACTTGCCACCGGGTCGATTTCGAACTCCTTTCCCCGGTAGTTTATCTGCAGACTGGAGTGCTTGATGCACGTGATGACCACCTTGCGCCCATTCGGAGCCACAAAGGTGTCGACACCGCCCTGCTGCGGATTGTGCTCGCAGGCAGCGACCACCATCCCGAGCATGAGCAGTGCCCAGACTGCTACTTTACTTCTTCTTCGGTTTCGTTGCCTTGTCGTCGTTTTCAATCGTGAAGTCGAGTTGCTTCTTTTCCAGATTGGCCGATGCCACACGGATGCGTATGGGGTCGCCAAGCTGATACTTGTGATGATGACGGCGCCCGCGGAGACAATAGTTGCGCTCGTCGAAATCGTAGTAGTCGTCATCGAGGTCGCGCATAGGCACCATGCCCTCACAATGGTTCTCATCAATCTCGGCATAAATACCATAGCTCGTGATACCGCTGATGTGGGCATCGTAGACGTTGCCTATCTTTCCGCCCATGAATTCCACCATCTTGTACTTGATGCTGTCGCGCTCAGCGTTCTGCGCAATCTGTTCCATGTCGGAGCAATGTTCGCAAAGCTCCTCATAGTGCTTGGCATTAGCCGAGCGTCCGCCTTGCTGATAGCGTGTGAGCAGACGGTGGACCATCGTATCGGGATAGCGGCGGATAGGGCTGGTGAAGTGGGTATAGTAGTCGAAGGCAAGACCGAAATGCCCGATATTGTGCACAGAGTAGCGTGCCTTCATCATGGCGCGCAGGGCTACCGTCTGTATGAGCTTCTGCTCGCGCTTGCCTTCGCACTCGTCCATCAGCTTGTTCAGCGAGCGGGCCTCTTCGCCGCGCGTGCCAGCCGTCTTCAGCTTGTAACCGAATTTTACGATGAACTCGCGGAGCGTCTCAAGCTTCTGCGGGTCCGGGTTATCGTGTATACGGTAAGGCAGCGTCTTGGCTTTCTTGCCACGGCCCACCTTGCCCACACTCTCTGCCACCGTCTTATTGGCAAGCAGCATGAATTCCTCTACGAGCTTGTTGGCATCCTTCGAGCGCTTGAAATAGCAGCGCGTGGGGCGACCTTTCTCGTCAATATCGAAATGAAGCTCCTCAGTGTCGAACTTCACGGCCCCGTTCTTGAACCGCTTTGCACGCAGCTTCTTGGCCAGGGCATCGAGCATGATGAGCCGGTCGGCATACTGACCTTTGTAGCCTCCCGCCGGTGCTGGTGGTGCCGGCTGGCCCTGACCGTCGACAACGCCATTGTTCTCCAGGAGCTTTTGCACTTCTTCGTAGGCATAGCGGCGGTTTGAGCGTATGATGGTATGCACGATGCGGTACTTCTTTACATTAGCCTCTTCGTCGAGGTCGAAGATGACACTGAAGCAAAGCTTATCTTCATCAGGGCGCAACGAACAGACGAAGTTGCAAAGCCGCTCGGGCAGCATCGGGATGGTTCGGTCGACAAGATACACCGATGTGGCACGTTTCTCAGCCTCCCTGTCAATGATGGAGCCCTCGGTGACATAGTGCGAAACGTCGGCAATGTGGACACCCACCTGCCAAAGGCCTTTGTCGAGCTTCTGGATGGAAAGAGCATCGTCGAAGTCCTTCGCATCGCGTGGGTCGATGGTACAGGTCCAAACAGGCCTGAAGTCCTCGCGCTCAGCTTCGTCCTGTTTCGTTATCTCGCCCGTAATGGCATCGGCAGCCTTTTCCACGCGTTCGGGATATTTATAGGGCAGTCCGTATTGGGCGAGGATGCTGTTCATCTCCACATCGTTGTCACCGGTCTTTCCGAGCACGTCGATAACCTCACCGATGATGTTCTTATGCTCGGAGTCAGGCCACTGCGTAACCTTCACGACAGCCTTGTCATCGGTCTTACCACCCTTGAGTTTCTTTTTTGGAATGATGATGTCGCTCACGTAGAGATTGTCCTGCGTAACGAGGAAGGCTATGTCACGGTCCACGCGCAGACGCCCCACGAAGGTGTCCTTAGCCCTTTTGAGAATCTCTATCACCTGGGCTTCCTTAATATGATTGCGGCGGCGAGCCATGAAGGAGACGCGAACGCGATCACCGGAAAGGGCCGACATGGAATTGCGCTCGCTCACAAAGATGGGAGTACCGCCGCCATCGGGAAGGAAGGAATTCTTGCCATTCGACTTGCGCACAAACGTGCCCTCCTGCACCTGGCCTTTGTCGTTGAGCTTGTAGCTCGTGTCGCTCACCTTCATAAGGAAATCGTCCCAGGCCATCTCCTCCATGATATCTATGGCGAGCATCTTCAGAGGATGCGTGTCGAGATGAAGCGAGCGAAATATCTCCTTGAAACTGAATGTACGTCCAGGTTGGCTCGAGAAAAACTCCTCGAGCTTTGCAGCAAGTTGCTTCTTGCTCATACGCTTGCCGCCTTTCTTTCCCTTTCCCATAGCTGTAAAATGTTTTAGGTTCGTACTTCCTGCTTAGCAAACCGCAGAACGCTGCCCTGCAGCTTTACTGTAGTTTGCCGGAAGTTTGTTGCAAAATAACAAAATTAATCTGACATACGGCCGCTTTCAAGGTGATTATTTTAGGGGCCACACGAAAAAACAGGGCATTCCCAGCCATTGTGCTCTCAAAAGAATGACACGTCAACGTGGCCGTCCGCATACAGCTAATGTAGAAGATTGATAGGATTGATAGGATTGCTTGTTTACCCGTAAGATGCGGACGGCTACGAGGGCGGTGCCCCGCTTGTGGACACACTTTTTCAGTCCTATCTTGCAGACGTCTACAAGCCATGGGACTAATAAAATCACTCAACATTAGTCGAGAAGTCTCAACGCGACTGCCGCTTTTCCAGCGAGGAACGAGGGGTGTTTCCCCGCTGCAGTGCAAGCCTGAGGAACGGAAGCGGCTGACGCGTTGACAAATCGTTGTTGAACACTATCTTCTACCTCGTCAGCTTGATGACAGCCATCGTACGGCCCCCTACTTGCAGCTTAGGTTCTCCGCCCTGGAAGTTGAGTGTCTGCGTGACAGGCTCCACGGCATGAGGATGCTCAAAGCTATTGGTAGCCTCGTTGCTGTCGGCATGCAGTGTAGTGACAGTGGCCGAAGTCACACTGCGCAACCCTTTGATGCGCAGCACCACGTCTTGCGACCCTTCGGAGGTGTTGACTACCTTTATTATTATAGCCCCCGATGGCTTGTCGGCCACGGCACTGGCATAGAGCCCGTTCTGTCCCTTCACGGCATTGCCATTCTCGGTAAGACGCAGCAGATGAGTGCCCTTGTTGACAGCGAAGAGTTGCTGTACGTGCCAGTTAACGGTGCGAACGCTGGTAGTGTTGTCGAACCATATCAGGTCGGGACGCCATTGCCACCCCTCACGACGCGCAAAGAGGGGCGCATAGGTGGCCTGCCACACTACATCGGCATTGCGTTCGAGCCCCGTCATGAAAGCAGCCTCAGAGAGTGCGGCCTCAAAATCGTTCATTGCCACATTGGGGCGCCCGTCCATGCCTTTCACGTGGCAGGCATACTCACCGGCAAACACCTTCGGACCCTTGCGCGGGTAGTTGTCGTAGCGTCCGGCATTGTCCAAGAACCACTGAGGAGGCATGTAGTAATGCTCATCTACAAGGTCAACACCAAGGCGCCTCATCTGCTGCCATCCGTAATCAAAGGACTGTCCGTTGGGCGAAGGTCCTGCCGACCCACATATCTTAATCTCCGGATGTGCTTTGCGCAGAGCTTTTACAAAGGGTTCCAGGCGCTCGGTGTAGAGCTGCCCCCACTGCTCGTTGCCGATGGCTATCTGCTTCAGTCCAAACGGACGAGGATGCCCCATGGAAGCTCTCAGACTGCCCCAGCGGGTAGTGGTGTCACCATTGGCAAACTCTATGAGGTCGAGAGCATCGTCAATGTAGGGCTGCAAGTCGGTCAGTGCTACATGGGCATTGCTGTCGCTGTCCGGATTCTGGTACTGACAGGCCATTCCGCAGTTCAGTACTGGAAGAGGCTCGGCACCTATCTTCTCACTAAGCAGGAAGAACTCGTAGAAGCCAAGGCCGCCGCTCTGATAGTAGCTCGGTGCAAGCCGATGGCGGAAGCAGTAGTTCCACCGGTTCTCGTTAAGCGGGCGGTTCTCCTGAGTACCTACTGTGTTCTTCCACTGATAACGTGTAGCCAAGTCAGTCCCCTCCACGATACAGCCACCGGGAAAACGGAAGATGCCGGGATGCAGGTCCTCAAGGTCCTTCACCAAATCGGCTCTGAGTCCATGCCAGTTGTCATGAGGCATGAGACTGATGTGGTCGACATCCACTCCCTCCGAGCTTTCGAGGATAAGGCGAAGCCGTCCGTGAGAAGCCTGTTCCTTTGGTGCGAGCGAGGCTGTCAGCCGTTGCCACTGGTTGTTGCCCACACTGAAGCTGTGACTGCCAATCGTCTGATCGTCATCACCGATAAGCTCTATACGGAAACGCGCACCACGAGCCTGAAGCCGATGCATACGGGCTGTGATGGCGATGTCGTAGGTACGCCCTTGAGTGAAGGCCATTCCGAAGAGACCATGGTTCTCAAGGGCCGTGAGCTTTTCGCGGTGTCCGGCATCCTCAAGCACGGCATAATGGGGGCAGCGACAGAAGGCAGGCTTCACGTCGCTGATAGCCACATTGCCCATAACAGTCCAGCCCATGAGCCGTGACGGATATTCGAAACTGCGGTTCTCCACCATCTCAGCATAGAGACCACCGTCGGCACCGAAGTTGATATCCTCGAAAAAGATGCCATACATCGTCGGCTGTACTGGAGCCACCGGACGTGTATCAATGTCGAGCTCGCGAGGTTGAGAGTGGAGGGCGGAAGAAGTCAGGACCGCCACCAGCAAAAGCATGTAAGAAAAAGTTCTTCTCATCAGGAAATGTTTTATGTTACGAACAGCACAGTGAAGGCCGTTCAGGTTTTATCGTTTTGGTTAGGACAATGCTTACTCAGACCTCATTACCATCGCTCACAGTCTTTGAGCCCAAACTCCTCCACGCCTAATCCCGGCAATTGGCAAGTCCCCAGACCACCATCTTGCCTCTACGCAGAAGAAAGTCAGAAGTCAGCCCCACGAGCATCTCTCCCCCGAAAGAGGTAGCCCGGGAAAGCACCACAGCCTATGGTTTCTAATCGTTGCAAAAGTATAATAAATATCTAAAAGCATAAAGGAAAAGAAGAGATATTTTTCAGAGCACATGAAGTGTATATCCTTACGCTTGACGTGAAACTGATAATCACCGCTCCTTCCAACTCCACAAAAGAACCATTCGTCTCAAGAAGAAGGTCCAATCAGCCTTGAACAATTTTTCTACGATATAATAGTCCTCAAGTTACACAGGTAATACACTGCTTTCTGCATTGCGAGGCATCTGTGATTCTGCTTTTGTTTTCTCGCCATAGCAGAGCTCAAGCAAGTTTGGCTCTGCTCATTTGCTTATCGAAAACGTTCTTTTTCAACTCCCCTTCGATAATTGCCCAGCATACCTCTGCTAACGCTACTTATCCTCGCCAAACAGTGGATGGAACTCTTTTCGTAACTTGAATACCTAATTATACTCAAATTTAAACTTGCGGAACGTGAATAATAGTCTATAAAAATGTGAGGGAGAAAAGTACCTTTTTACTGTCTTCCAAACAAATAGCTTGCGAGCCTGCCTATATTTTCACATATATCGAACAGATGAACTAAAATTTTTACTACCTTTGCAAACGAGATGTTCTCCAACACACATCTCGCAAACCGAAATAGAAACCAAAGATTATGAAAACTACTTTCCTTGTGGCTCTCGCTTGTCTTGCCCTTGCCTTCCTCCCGGCTCACGCACAGACTCTTAGCCTCGACTCCCGG
>OMVH01000124.1 GCA_900314365.1 uncultured Prevotella sp.
CATAGCTAAATACATTAAGTGATGAATATTTAGGTTCTATCCTTTCGGTTCTGAATACGCGGCCAGCAGTCGGCGGGCATATTCGATGAGCGTGTCGATGCCCCGGCGCACGTCGGCCTCGCTGAGTTCCAAGCTATAGTCGGGCCTTATGCCGAACTCGGTGCACTGCTTTGCGGTGTCGTACATGGGGCAGGCCGAGAACCTCACGCTCCAGCCGTTGGGCAGTTCCGAGGAGAAGGGTAGTCCGGCTCCGCCTCCGGTCCGGTCGCCTACAACCTTTACTTTGGGCAGGCATTTCATGTATTTCACGAATTCATTGGCAGCACTGAACACTTCGCGGTTTGTGAGCACCACTACCGGCTTCTGCCATCTCACGCCGCTGGCTGGTTTCAGATATTGCCCTTCCATGGGCGAGAAATCGTTGTGTCCCGGTCCGCGTTTATGTTGCATGTAGCCCACGAGTGTCTTTTGGTTGGTGAAGCGTGCAGCTAACTTTTCTGCTGAGGTAAGGTAGCCGCCACCATTGCCACGGACATCGATGATGAGACCGCGGCAGGGTGCGAGCCACGACAGGATGTCGTCAAGACCGGAACTGCTCATTTCCGTATCGAAGGAGGCACACCGCACGTAGCCGATATTGTCGTCGAGCACGCGGCACTTCATGCCCGAGGCGATACGGTAGTCGGTACCGAGGTAACGGCGTAGCAGTGTGTCGGAGACATTGCTAGGGTAGCCTTCGTGCCAGCTCCAGTAGCGGCCCACATCGAACGACGTGTAGAGATTCACGTGCCCGTCGCGCAGTTCAGAGAGCATGGCCGTCATTACTTCGAACTCCTGTTGCTCCGTCATGCCGGCGTTCATCATTGCGCTGTATTTTTCGTGTATGGCGTTCCAGTCCACATCCTTGTAGTCAAAGAAGCAGTAGTTGCGGTCCAGGGCCTGCCAGAGAGCCTCTAAGTTGCCCGAAGGCGTGTCGCTATAGTCGTCGGCTGTCACGCAGGAAACCATCATCATCAGTGTGACGACGACAGCAGCAAAGGTCAGAGCCTTGCGGAAATGGGTGAGGGTAGTGCGCGGTATGGTTTGCATGTCAGTGTCAGATAAGGTTCACAGCAGTCTGAGCTGCTTGCTTACGCCAAAGAGGAAGAGGGCGTTGTAGCGATGGTATTTCAAGTGGTTCACCTTGGCCTGCAGGCAGTCACCCTGCAGACCAGCCGTCCAGTAGAGTCGTTTCCACTTCATGCCAAAGAGCAGTCGCATGGAGGCTGAGGGACTGTTTACGGGAGTGGTCACCACGAGGTTGTGGTCGTAGTTGCCGCGCGAGAATATCTCGTAGTACGACTGTCCGTATTGTGGAGTGAACATGAGTCCTAACAGTGGTACCGTCAACTCGCAGCGTAGCATACACGGTCGCCGGCCGGCTTTGAAAGTCCATTCCGCCACTCCTGCCGGTGCACAACCTAAAGCGAGCTTAGCCTGTGCCGGATTATTGGAGTTGCGCGTGTTGTAGAGGAAGCCGGCTCTGGCCCAGGCTGCCGGTCCTGCCTTGACGCTGAGCCGTCCGTTGCCGAGTGGTGCGCTGACCCACTGTCTCAGCCAGGTGTAGCTGAAAGTGTAGTCGCCGCTTATCTCCGAGCCATTGCCCGAGCGGTAGCTGCCCCACCAGAAGTTGGCCTGATGGGTAGCCATGCGCGACCATCGGCGGCCTTCCTTGACATATTCCGACTGCGTGAGCAGTGTAACGTCAGCACCGCCATAGTCCTCTGGTGAGATATAAGTGTCGAGCTGTGAGGCATAGCCTGCCCCCGCCATCGTCAGCCGTCTGACCACTTGGGCCGTGTCCTGAGCCATGGCGAGCTTCGGCACCGTGACCAGCCAAACGAGGCAAAGGAGCTGTCGCACGTTCGTTCTCATCCTTAGCTATTTGTATCGTCATCGGGGAAGAGACTCAGCTGTCCCGTAATCTCGTCGATGACTTGTTGTTGTGACTTCCCGTCATCTGGGTCGGCCACAATTTCCGGTTCCTTGTCAGCGGCATTGTTGCTGTTGTCATCGTCCTCCTCAGGGTCGGGGAAGCGGGTGGGCTCCAGTTCCTCCACCTTGTCCACTTGCCAGGTAGCAATGCGCTTACCTTTGGCCTTGAATCCCTTAACACCTACAAAGCTGTCGGCATCTATTTCCATGGGCGGCCTGACGGCATCGGCACCTCCGAAGGTTACTTCAATGCGTGGGTAAGCCTGGCTCGTGAGCAGCAGCTGCTTGTTGTGCGGGTTGTCGCCTAAGTAGCTTTGGTGCCTCTTTGTTGCTTCCATGAGGAATCGTTTCAAGTAAGGATAGCCATTGTTGTCGGCATCGAGCACTACGGCTGTCCATACCTTACCGGGCTTCCATTTCTCGATGAACGCGATGTTATCCTCATAGTGATTATTGGCATCGAAATCGGTGATATAGAATTCACCGTTGTCGAGCACGACGAGGATGGAGTCGGAGTCAAAGAATTCGCCGAGGTAGTTGCCGTGGTTGTCGTAGTTGATGCGGTGTACATCCGGGTCGAACCACACCTTGCGTCCTCCGAGTGTGGAGTGGCCACGGCTGCGCAGACCTATGCGGTGGACGGGCTCCTTGGTGAGGATGAGTCCTTTGGAATTACGGCTCCTGATGGTCACTTTCGAGAAGTCGCGCTCAATGAATAGTTTTTGGTTGCGTTTCCGTGCGTCGGGCTCAAGCGTCACTTTGATTGTCTCAGCTTCTCCGTTGGGATTGGCCGAGAAGTAGAGCACCCTTGAGCCAGGCGTGCCCATAGTGAGGTCGTACTCGCGGTCGCGCATGATGCCGGGAACGTTGAAGCGTTTTATGTAGTACTTGCCGTGATAACCGTCGCGGTAGGCCACGTTGTAGATGGTGCGGCGGTCGTTGCGTTTGAACACTTGCACCCAGATGATGTTCTTGCCCACGAAGATTTTCTCGGCCACCTTTATGACTTTGTATTTTCCGTCGCGATAGAAGATGATGATGTCGTCGAGGTCGGAGCAGTTGCACACGAACTCGTTCTTCTTCAGGCCCGTTCCTAAGAAGCCGTCCTGACGGTTGATGTAGAGCTTCTCGTTGGCTTCCACCACCTTCGAGGCCTCGATGGTGTCGAAGGAGCGTATTTCGGTGAGGCGTGGATGGCTCTTGCCGTATTTCTCCTTCAGGTGGGTAAACCAGGCTATCGTGACATCGGTCATATGCTCAAGATCGTTGTTGATCTTGGCAATGTCGGCCTTGTATCCGGCGATGAGCTCGTCGGCCTTGTCCTTGTTGTACTTCAGTATGCGCTGCATCTTTATCTCGAGCAGACGCAGATAGTCGTCGCGTTTCACCTCCCGGATGAAGTTTTTCTTCCAGGGTGTGAACTTTTCGTCGAGGAATGCCACCACGGCATCCTGGTTGGCAGCCTGTTCGAACCGGCGTTCCTTGTACATGCGCTCTTCGATGAAAATGCGTTCGAGTGAGGCGAAGAAGAGGGTCTCTTCGAGTTCACTACGCCTGATGAGGAGCTCCTGTCGGAGCAGGTCGCGCGTGTGGTCGGTGGAATGGCGCAGCAGATCGCTCACGGAGAGGAACTGCGGCTTGTTGTCCATGATGACGCAGCAGTTGGGCGAGATGTTTATCTCGCAGTCGGTGAAGGCATAGAGGGCATCGATGGTCTTGTCGCTGCTCACGCCCGGTGCCAGATGGAGTTGTATCTCTACGTCGCGGGCTGTCAGGTCGTCAACGCGGCGCACCTTTATCTTTCCTTTCGAGATGGCTTTGAGGATGGACTCCTGGAGACTGTCGGCAGTCTTGCTGTAGGGCACTTCCCGGATGACGAGCGTCTTGGCATCAAGTTTCTCAATGCGCGCCCTGACCTTTATTTGTCCGCCTCGCTGTCCGTCGTTGTATCGGCTCACGTCGATGGCGCCCCCCGTTGGGAAGTCGGGATAGAGCCTGAAGTCCTCGCCCTTGAGGTAGCTGACGGCGGCATCGCAGAGTTCATTGAAGTTATGGGGCAGCACCTTGGAGCTCAGACCCACGGCAATGCCCTCGGCGCCCTGAGCCAAGAGTAGTGGAAACTTCACGGGCAGCGTGATGGGCTCCTTGTTGCGGCCGTCATAGGAGAGCTGCCATTCTGTGGTCTTGGGGTTGAAGACGGCTTCGAGGGCAAACTTCGAAAGCCGGGCCTCGATGTAACGGGGAGCAGCAGCGTCGTCGCCCGTGAGGATGTTGCCCCAGTTACCCTGCGTGTCGATGAGCAGGTTCTTTTGGCCTAACTGCACCAAGGCGTCGCCGATGGAGGCATCGCCGTGGGGATGGAATTTCATCGTCTCACCCACGATATTGGCCACCTTGTTATAGCGGCCGTCGTCCATGCGCTTCATGGTGTGGAGGATGCGGCGCTGCACGGGTTTGAGGCCGTCCTCCATATGGGGCACGGCTCGCTCGAGTATCACGTAGGAAGCATAGTCGAGGAACCAGTTCTTGTACATCCCGCTGAGGTGGTGTACGGCACTGGCATCGAAGCGGTCGGCGGGGACGTAGTCGGCATGATTGTCCTCTGTGAGCTCGTCGTCGAAGTCGGCAGGCTGGCTGTCGTCATCGGTCAGTTCGTGCTCAGGGGTTCCCGGCTGGTCGACGTCGGTGGAATGGCTTTCGAAGTCTGTCAGCTGGTTGCCTTCGGAGTCGGCTTGCGAGCCGTCAGCTCCACTCTGACCTTCGTCGGGAGTCGTCTGATGGTTGTCACCTTCGTTCTTCCCGTCGGAGCTCGTTGTGGAGTTGTTGTCTCCTTCTGACTGTCCGTTACTGCCTGCTTGCGGAGAGTGCTGGTTTTGTGTTTCCTCGTTGTCCTTGGTCTTGTCGTCCATTCTTAGATGTTCTGTTTGATTAGGCAAAGTTAATGTAATAGTGCGGAATATCAAAATCATAGGCCGATTTTTTTCCCCGTGGAGCTTTAGTACTCTTCTTTGCAGAGCCCTGTTGGGGGGATTGGCGGATGTGTCTTGACAGCTTTGTCGTGTGCCGACCCACACAGCGCAGTCGCGGACGTAGCCGTGGGCGCTGCCCGCTGTGGACAATGGCTCCTTCTAAGCAGTTCGTTATGGACGGTAGCGGGGTGTCCTTTTAATGCTTTATCTGATACTTTCGTGACATTTTATTGTGTTCGCTAAGACAAAAAATTGGCAATTGGCTGCGTAAAGACTTATTACAATTTCCGTTCACAAATATCTTCGAAATAGAGCGGAATAGGGTACTTTGACCCCTCATTCAAGGTGAGCTTTCGTCATCGTAGGACTTCGAGCGTCTCGTCGTAGGACTTTGAGCGCCTCGTCAAAGGACTTTGAGCGCCCCAAAGCATAAGTTTTGTGAGGCTGAAAATAGGCGTTTTTGGGCTTGAAATGATGTTTTCTTAACCTCTATTAGAAATGAATTTAATGTAAATGTCTGTGAATCAAATGTTTGAAAAAAGCGCAAAAATGAGCTTATTTTGAAGCGAAATTAGTCTTGGTGAAAAGGATAGGCTGTTTTTTAGGCCTTTTCTGTCGTTTATCTTTACAAATTTAGGCTTCTTCCGTTCACTTTTTTGTTGCTCGATATACAAAAACTTGATACTGATGGGTGGGGGATTAATCCTGTGTCTATGAGATACATTCCTTCGCGGTCAGTCTGAACTTTCATTATCTTTCTGGACCACAGGAGCGCGCCCCTTATGGTTATCCGCAAACCAGGATTAAAGAAAATTGCAGGTGCAGACGAACATCTTCCCGAACTGTCAATGCGATGCTTGCAACCTCTACCCCCATGTCGCTAAGGATAATTTTTTTTGCTTGAAGAAATATATCAATAAGGTTCGCGAAGGGATTGTTTTTCCTGTTACGGTGTGCGCACACATTGCCAGTCTCCGAAGAATGTACTCTTTGAGAGTGTTGTGGTGAATACTTTGTGCCTCTTTGTTGATATGCGTCAAATATTGATTATTTTTTTCGCGATTTTAGCTTCATTCTCTTGCTTGTGTGCGCAAACAATATTACCTTTGCATCGTCAAAACAAAGATAGCACCGCGACGGTGCGGCAGTAAGGAAATTTAGAAACAACGAATTTGAGAGATACAAATCTTCAGTAGTGTTAGCTTCAAGGTAAAAGATTCAGGATTTACACGTTAGGAAAGTCAGGTTATACGATAGATCAATAGGTTATAGGTCCAAAGGTAGAAGATTCAGGATTGACATTAAGAAAAAGAGCTTCAATAGGTTTAGGTTCAAAAAGGTAGAAGATTCAGGATTGACATTAAGAAAAAGAGCTTCAATAGGATTAGGTTCAAAAGGTAGAAGATTCAGGATTGACACTAAAAAAAAGAGCTTCAATAGGATTAGGTTCAAAAGGTAGAAGATTCAGGATTGATACTAAGACAAGAGCTTCAATAGGATTAGGTTCAAAAAGGTAGAAGATTCAGGATTTACGTTTAGAAAGCAGATTAGTTACGTTAGTCATATATAAAGGTAAAAAGATTTAGGGTAAAAGATGTACAAAGCGAATCCGTGAGGACAAGCTTCTGAGGATAAGAAGGTTTAGTAAAGGATAATGAAAGATCAGTCATGGAGACTAAGGTCGTTATGTGAGGTCAGTTCGTGTTCTCAATATGTTTCATTAAAAAGGAGATTGGAATAATGACATTGACAACATTAATGAGCCTTATGGCAGCAACATTTGCCATGGTTCTTTGGATAGAGGACAATGACATGCTTTAGGCACGGAAGTCCCAGTGAAAAAAGAGAGAGAAAGAAAGTGTAGAAAACGATAAAAGAGGGCATTGCGAATTTGTTTCGCAATGCCCTCTTTAGGTGTCTGCGGAGTTGATTGGTAAATGGTGGAATGTGTTTTAGGTGGGTGAAGGAACCTTCTTTCTTTTACGACCATCCCCATGCAGTACCTCAGTGAAGGCAGGGCATGGGGATGGATTTGGGCTTGTGGCTGATGACAGCAGAGAGGCGCACTGGCTACTCGTTGTCAATGAGGTCTTGCAGATACTTTCTCGTATTTTCCAGATAGTCCTTGCTGCGGTCGTTGAGCTCATACTCAATGGTGATGGCTC
>OMVH01000126.1 GCA_900314365.1 uncultured Prevotella sp.
TCAGCCTGTTTTCGAGGTTTTTCTTTGTGTCAGCGACAAGATCCACCCCTGGAGGCAAAGGGCCTAAGCCCTTGGCACTGACACAAAGAGGTTTTATCGGTTTTGGTCTGAATCAGTAATCGCTGATATAACTGTTGATTATCCATAACTTGATGTCCTGCATTTAAAGGCTCTCTCGATATTACCAAATGCGTCACCCTAAATCTCTTGCTTTTTCTTATAAGTTGCTGATTATCAATAACAGTATTCTATCTCAACAAAAAAGCGACGAAGTCGGGAAAAAGGCGGACCGCCTCTTTTGTTTATCGGTATGTAAATGGTTGGCTCTTTATTTGTAAAATTCGCATTATTATAATCTATTAATATGTGAGTGAAGAGTCCGAAATTTGCTAATGTGCATTGAAATTACTTTACATTTCTTTGTCAACGAAAAACTTCGAAATAGAGAAAAGCAGAGGTCGATGAGAGCTTTTTCGGAGTACTTTTGGGCCGAGATAGGACTTTCATCGCCTCGTGGTAGGACTACGAGGGCCTCGTGATCGGACTTTGAGGGCCTCGAGATAGGACTTCGAGAGGCTTAAAATATAGGGTAAAACAGGCCTTTTGAGGCTTTTTTGTAGCCTTAAATTTGTGCTTCTGAAGCTAAGTCGGTGTAAGACAATGCGTTGTGAACTTCGCGTAGATTTGCGTATTTCGCATCAAGATTGGTCTCGTTGAAAAATAGGGGTGCTTTTTGAGGCCTTTTCTTTCGCTTATCTTGACAAACTAAATGAAGTGTGCAATCGTTCGGAGGCCTTTGGATTATGCATAATGAATAGGAAATGTTGCAAGAACAATGGTCTGACATCGCTGGAGCATGGCTTTAGCAACGTCAGAACATAGCTTTCCTGTACCAGAAGAGCATAGCTTTGGCTACGTCATTGAACAAGACTGGAACAGCGAGTGCCCAATTTTCAAGATTTTTCCTGCTTGTCCTTTGTCTTTGCATCGCTCTTGACAGTGATGGCATGGTCACCCTTTTCAAGCCACACGCCAAGCTTTCCATTGTGCTTGTCGGCCACATCCGTCTCGCGCAGGCGCTTCCCGTCGACCGATACTTTGGCAATGTCGGTAGCCGGGATGTAGCACAGGCAGCGGCTTGTCTTGGGCACGGTGACCGTCATCTCCAGTCCATCGGCAGTCCGGCGGAAGCCAGTGGCCACAGTACCGCGCACGGTAGGAAACGAAATGCGAGCGTGTTGGAAGGTGACGTACTGCGGGTCGATGGCAAATTCAGCATAGCCCGGTTTCGTCGGACGCACGCCGAGCAGGTCGCGCGCGATAATGATTATCGCACCCGCGCTCCACGCATGGTTGCCCGATCCGGTAGTGAAATTGTACTTCCCCGCGTCCCAGAACTCCCAAAGGGTAGGCTCGCGGTCGTCGTCAACCATCTGCTTCATCCGTCGGGCGGTACGTTGCATCCCTTCTGCGCCGTGTCCCATCATGAAGTAGGCTTGCAGGGCATAGGTCTCCAGATATGGGCTGCAAAACTCATTCTGCTTCATGACGCGCATCACCTTGTCCCACTTCTCTGGTCCGGCTATGCCCGCCACGACGGCGAGGAACTGTGCCCGGTCGTCGGTGGCATCGAGATATTCAGGATGCCGATAGGCAAATCCGCTCCAATAGCTGTTGTAGGCCGCCTTCACCTTGTCCTGGAGGCCTTGCCATAACGCCACGTCGGCATCCAGTCCCTGCGTCCTTGCCATGTCCTTGGCTGCGTCGAGGGCTATGACATACCATGCCGCAAACACCATCCGCTTGTCGATGTGGTTGCCCCAGTCGCCCCATTTCCAGCCCACGTCCTTGCGGTCGGCCACGAATCCGTCGGCCTCAAGTTTGTAGACGAGCAGGTATTTCTTGATGTTGGGATAGAGGTCGCGCACTACTTGCGCGTCGCCGGTGTTCATGTAGTAGTTCCATATACCGTAGGGACTGATGGCGGCAAGCATCTGTGAGGGCAGCTCCGTCTTGTAGTTGCCTGGCACTGGAGCGTGGATGGTACTGTCGGGTCTCTGCCAGCGGAGCAGTTCGTAGAGGCCTTTGCGCATGAGCTGGTCACTCGAGCGTGACATGGTGTAGAAGGCTTCACCCGTGAGAGTAGTCTCATCGCCCCACCACTGGGCACGCTCCCGCTCGGGACAGTCGGTGTAGGTGTCGCGCATGTTGACGTAGAGCGTGTTGAGTGCTTTTTGCCAGAATTTGTTCCAGAAGGGGCTGTCGCTCTCGAATGTGCCCTCAAAGGTAGCGTCGTAGCCAGTCTGGCGATAGCCCACGCTGTTCACCGTTGCGCCCTTCGGCACGAACAGCCATAGCTCTTCGCCGTTCATCCAGCCCAGCGATTCGTAGCGTTGGTGTCCCTGACGGGTAACGTATTGTGCGCGGACATTCCACGCGCCGGCATAATGGGAGTGGTTGGTCCACAGGTCAATGACGTGCCCGCCGGTGTTGTCGGTCACGTCGATGACCGGAGTCATCTGGATGTTGCCCGGCAGTCGGACTGTGAGGGTATCGCGCTCCGCACCCGGTTTGATCTTGAACGTGGCGTTCTTAATGCCGTAGTCCTTCCACTGGGGGATGGGCCGCGGCTCCATCTCGCCCCATGGCGCGTCGCCCCAATTGCCGATAGCCACAGCCGGGGCAAAGCCGAACTTCATCCGCGCATCCGCCGTCTGCCATCCGTCAATGTCCCGCCGTGCGTCGAAGCGGATGTTCGACTCCGGCAAACGCCCGTTGGGCAGCTCGCCCGGAGCCGTGCCGTAGGCGGGATGGAGGCGTGCCGCCCACGACGCGTCGGTGTCGAAAGCGTCATTGTCAGCGTCGATGATAAGGCCGGCCTTGCCGCTCGCGGCGTGGGAGAAGCCCGACTTGCCGAAGTGGCATACCAGGATGGACACACGGTTGTTGCCCTTGGATAACGCCGGGGCCAGGTCAACCTCGTCGTAGTAGGTCGCATCGGGTTTGGGACCGCGCTTCAGCTCGCCCTCGAAGACTACCTGCCGACCGTTTATCCACAGCCAGTATTTGGAGTCGCAGGCTATCCGTGCCACCATGTGCCGGGGCTTCCGCGTGAGCCGCACGTCCTTTTGGAAGGCAATCCACGTATTGGTGTCATTCACTTGGCGGTCGTTGGCGGTAATCCACGTCGCCTTTCCCTGTGCCGTCAAGGCAAGGACGGCAAACAGCAGTGATAGTAACAGTCTTGTTTTCATTATTTTCTTATTATTCTGTCAACATAACGGCCAACTACCGAGATTTAGTGCATACGGTCAGATAGAAATGACTTCAAAGGCAAAAGGTTTGGCAAGAATTTCGTAACTTTGCCCGAAATAATATGAAGGACAATGCCTGTTTGTTACATAATGGGTAAAGTTTGGTGTGAAAGGGCATAGGCCGGTTCTCATGGACTTGCTTTAGAAAAGAAAAGCGCGCTTTTCTTTGGCTGTTCCTCTCATTTACATTATCTTTGTGCATTATTTATGAAGTCAAGCGAATTCATAGGCAAGTTCAAGAGCCGGTACCTTTGGGGTAACCTGTTGGCTATGTGTCTTACCGTGGTGGTGTTGATGTTCGGAGTGAAGTTCGGCATCGATGCCTATACTCATCATGGTGAGTCGATAGCCATCCCCGACGTCCGGCATAAGTCTTTTGCCGATGCCGAACACATCCTCTCCCAGCTTGGATTACAGGTTGTGGTGGGCGATACGGGCTATGTGAAAAGCCTGCCTCCAGGCTGTATCCTGGAGCAGAGTCCGGCGGCGGGCAACCATGTCAAGTCGGGGCATATCGTGTATGTTACTGTCAATGCCTCGCATACACCCACCCTTGCGCTCCCCGACATCATCGACAACAGCTCCTTGCGTGAGGCGATGGCCAAGCTGAGTGCCATGGGTTTCAAGCTCGGTACGCCGGAATATATTCCGGGCGAGCGCGACTGGGTCTACGGCATCCTCGCCAACGGACGCCCGGTGGGAGCCGGTGACAGAATAAGCATTGAGGATACGCTCACCATACAGGTGGGTAACGGTCAGCGCAGCGAGAGCGACTCCGTGGACTATGTGGATCCCGTCTCTTCCGATTTCGACAGCGAGGGTGACGTGGATGAGTTCGAGGAGGTGACCGCGCCGCCTCCCTCGGAAAAGCACAATCAGCCGACGCACGAGACCCCGCAATGAGGCGACAAGAACAAGATATTCATCAGTGGAATGACGGACAACGAGGAACTACAGGAAATAGAAGACAGCGAGCAATCGCTATATGAGCACTTCCACTTCGATGTGGACAAGGGCCAGGAGCCCCTGCGTGTGGACAAGTACATGCAGGAGAAGCTTCGTTACTCCTCGCGCAACCGCATACAGAAGGCTGCCGATGCAGGTTTTGTGCATGTAAACGGGCGACCCGTGAAAAGCAACTACAAGGTTCGTCCCGGTGATAGCGTCTCGCTCATGCTCGACCGTCCCCGTCATGACTCCACGATAGAACCGGAGGATATTCCGCTCAATGTGGTCTACGAGGACGACGATGTCATGGTCATCAACAAGCCGGCAGGACTCGTGGTGCATCCCGGAGCCGGCAATTTCCACCATACGCTCGTCAACGCTGTGGCCTGGCATCTGAAGGATCTCACAAGCTACGACCCCAACGACCCTGAGGTGGGACTTGTCCACCGCATTGATAAGGACACGAGTGGTCTCCTCGTCTTGGCCAAGACCCCGGATGCGAAGACATCGCTCGGCTTGCAGTTCTTCAGCAAGACTACCCACCGGAGCTACAATGCGCTCGTTTGGGGAAATTTCCAGGAAGACGAAGGCCGCATCGAGGGCAATATCGGTCGTGACCCCCGCGATCGTCTGCGCATGGCTGTCTTTCCTCCCGGAAGCGAGGTGGGCAAGCCTGCTGTTACCCATTACCGTGTGTTGGAGCGCTTCGGCTACGTGACGCTTGTGGAATGTGTGCTCGAGACTGGCCGGACGCACCAGATACGTGCTCACATGAAGCACATAGGTCATCCTCTCTTCGGCGATGAGCGCTATGGAGGTACCGAAATCCTTCGCGGACAGCGCAGCTCCACTTATAAGGCGTTTGTGGAGAACTGCTTCAAGGTTTGTCCCCGGCAGGCTCTGCATGCCCGTACGCTCGGCTTCAAGCACCCGCGCACGCACCAGCAGATGGATTTCACCTCAGAGTTGCCCGGCGACATGGAAGCCCTGATAGAGCGCTGGCGAAGGTATGTCAATGGGGCAGCTCACGATACTTTTGAGGAATAAAAACATCATAAACAGATTATACATATAGTTAAAATGGAAAATCTAAAGAGAAACATAGCCATTGTATGCGGTGGCGACTCTTCGGAGCACGACGTGTCACTGCGGTCGGCCCAAGGGCTCTACTCCTTCTTCGACAAAGAGCGCTACAATGTCTATGTAGTGGAGGTGAAAGGACAAACGTGGCAGGTGAACTTCGAGAATGGTGATACCGTTCCCGTAGACAGAAACGATTTCTCCTTCGAAATCAACGGTAAGGCCGTAGTCTTCGACTATGCCTATATCACCATCCACGGCACCCCCGGCGAGAATGGCATTATGCAGGGCTATTTTGAACTGCTCCATATACCTTATTCTACCAGTGGCGTCCTCGTTGAGGCCATGACGTTCAATAAGTATGTGCTCAACAACTATCTTCGTGGCTTCGGTGTGAATGTGGCCGACAGCATTCTCGTCCGTAGGGGAGAGGAGGGGCTTCTGAGCGATGCCGAAGTAGCGCGCAGGCTCGGTATGCCCTGTTTTGTCAAGCCGGCAGCCGATGGCTCCAGCTTTGGTGTGTCGAAGGTGAAGAATCCCGACCAGTTGGCTCCGGCCCTGCGCGTGGCCTTTATGGAGAGCGACGAGGTGATGATAGAGGGCTTTATGAAAGGCACCGAGATTTCGATTGGATGCTATAAGACCCGTAAGAAGTCGGTGGTGTTCCCCGCCACGGAGGTTGTCACCAAGGACGAGTTCTTCGATTACGATGCCAAGTACAATGGCCGTGTGCAGGAGATAACGCCGGCACGACTGGCTCCTGAGACGGCAAAGCGCGTAGCAGAAGAGACGAGTCGCATCTACGACATCCTGCATTGCAATGGTATAATACGCATCGACTATATCATTTCCAAGGACGAGGAAGGTCACGACAAGGTGAACATGCTGGAGATAAATACCACTCCTGGCATGACTGCCACGAGCTTTATTCCACAGCAGGTGAGAGCAGCCGGACTGAACATCAGCGACGTGCTTACCGACATTGTGGAGAATCAGTTCGAGGCTTAGCCGCAGCGAGGCCGACTTCCTTTTATAATTGTTTAGCACTATGAAGATACCGGAGAAGTTCGATTCCATTCGCCCCTTTGAGCCAGAGGAGCTCCCGCAGGTGTTTGACAGGCTCATTGCCAACCCGCAATTCAGACAGGTCATCGGCTACGTCTTCCCCAACGTGCCCTTTGAGGATGTGGCTTCGAAGATGCGCTCGTGCAAAACCAGCAACGACTTCCAACTGAAGTTCTGCTACGGTTTCGTGGAGTCGTTGATGAAAAAGGCATGCCGTGGCTGCGACATGGACGCATCGGCCCTCGACCGAAGCCGCAACTACACCTTCATGAGCAATCATCGCGACATAGTGCTCGACTCGGCTTTCCTTGACAAGCTCCTTGTCGACGCTCAGTTCACGACGACTTGTGAGATTGCCATCGGCGACAACTTGCTGTCGTTGCCCTGGGTGAAAGATTTGGTGAGGGTCAATAAGTCGTTCATTGTCAGGCGTGGGCTCCCCATGCGTGAGATGCTTGCAGCCAGCAAACTGCTCTCGGAGTACATGCACTTCGCGATGTCCGAGAAGAAAGAGAACATCTGGATAGCCCAGCGTGTGGGACGGGCCAAGGACAGCAATGATGTCACGCAGGACGGAGTGCTGAAGATGATGGCTATGGGCGGTGAGGGCACACCGGCGGAACGGCTGTTGCAGCTCCACATCGCTCCGCTCTCTATCTCCTATGAGTACGACCCGTGCGACTTCCTTAAAGCGCGGGAGTTCCAACTCAAGCGCGACGTGAAAGGATGGAAGAAGAGTGCCGAGGACGACCTCGTAAGCATGCGGACCGGTATCTTTGGCTATAAGGGAGCTGTGCATTATCAGTGTGCACCCTGTATAGACGACTTCCTGCGCGCGCTTCCTGCCGACATGCCCAAGACGGAATTCTTCAGCGAGGTGGCGGCACGCATCGACCACGATATCCACAGCAACTATCGTCTCTACCCCGGAAACTATGTGGCGCTCGACCTGCTCGATGGTGGCTCTGCTCACAGCGACCATTATACGGCCGACGACCGTCACCGTTTCGTGGACTATCTGCATGGGCAGCTTGCCAAGATTGAACTGCCCAACAAGGACGAGGCCTATCTGCGCGAGCGTATGCTCACGATGTATGCCTATCCTGCCCGTAATTTCCTGGCTACTCAACGATGATGAGAAGGCTGGTTCCTTTCTTGATAGCAGTTGCGATGCTCTC
>OMVH01000127.1 GCA_900314365.1 uncultured Prevotella sp.
TTCAGTGACGAGGAGCTGACAGCCTACGAACGGCAGGGGCGCGAGGCTATCATTCGCGATGTGGCTTCCTCCAATCTGCTGGAGTCGGCCCGCGAGAGTGCAGCCCGCACGCTCATTCCCCTGCTCGTACAAATGGGATTCAAGGAGAGCAATATCACCATTACATTCAGCCAGCCATTCACCCCCGCTGACATCAAGAAGATGATAGAACATGGATACGAACAACAGCAATAAGGCAGGCCAAAGAGGATTCCTGCAACGAATGATGCGTAGCAAATACGGCTTGGCCATGCTGGCTGTCAGTCTGGCACTGGTTTTAGTAGCCGTGGTCATAGTGCTCTTGGCAAGGTCGTGCGACAACAACTCAGTATCCTTGGATACCGACGACCGCATCGACATCACGCCTTCACAAATCAAGAGCATTGAGGACATCGGGCAGTGGGAACTGTTATCTGTCAGCGATGAAGAGCTTGTCGACACGGTGCGTCACGGATTCTTCGGCGACGATGAGCTCGTGAGAATCTACTATGGCTCCGTGAGCTTGGGTATCGATCTGCACGATGCTAAACCGGGGTGGATAAGTCGTCAGGGCGATTCCATCGTCGTGAAGCTCCCTCCCGTGAAGATTCTCGACAACAATTTCATCGACGAAGCACGTACGAAGTCCTTTGTTGAAAGCGGACGCTGGACAGCAGCCGACCGTGAGGCACTCTATCGAAGGGCGGAGGCAAGGATGAGGGAACGCTGCCTGTCGGAGTCAAACCTGCGCAGCGCACGCGAGAATGGAAGCCGACAGTTCTATAAACTTCTGCGGGCTATGGGCTTTGAGAACGTAATCATCAGATACTGATATCCATAAACAAACATCATATGTATAAGGTGTACTTTTCGGGCTCCATCCGCGGCGGAAGAAAGGACGCAGAGCTCTATCACAGGATTATCAACTTCATCAACCAGACCGACAAGGTGCTGACAGAACATATAGGCTCACCTCATCTGTCCCAGCACGAGAGCAGCCTCAGCGATGCGAGCATCTTCAAAAGAGACGTTGCTATGCTCCACGACTGCGACATCGTCATTGCCGAATGCACTAACCCGTCGCTTGGCGTAGGCTACGAGCTCGCTCTGGCTGAAGCTTTGGGCAAACCCTGCCACGTGTTTTTCAACCAGTCACAGACTCATCTCTCTGCCATGATAGCCGGCAATTCCTACTTCCACTTGCATCCTTACATCAACGAGACGGATATCTACCCTATTCTGTCCGCCCTATTGGCAAAGACAGAGGCTCTCTCGTAGAGCACATACTCTCCAAACTCAACGCGAATGAAGTCTTTACTTTCGAGGCAAAAGGAAAACCTGACCGAAAATCCGCAATGTGTTGTTCCACAAATAGATTTCCTCTCTTAGCTCCGCTGTTTCATGGGCTTTCTATGCTTTTACAACTCAATCATAAATAACATACATGCGAAAAATTAGCTTCGTTTTACTTCTTCTCTTCCTGGGTCTCAGTTCAATGGGCCGGGCTCAGATTCCCGTTTACGTGGTTTCTGACTGGGATGAGCACACAGACCTCCAGACCCTTAGGGCCGAATTCCACCAATACCGCCAACAAGGCATCAAGGGAATCTGTCTCAACGCAGGCACCGACCTCCAGCGAATTGCCGCAGCAGCAAAGGCCGCACATGCGGAGGGACTCGAGTACCAAGCTCTCGTGCCCACACTTATGCGAAAAGGACTCAACCCCAAGTGGTATGCCGTCAACCGTCTGGGGCAGCAGTCCCTCTCTCACCCCGCCTACACTTCTGACAACACGCTGCTCGACCCACTCAATCCCGACGTCCACAACTATTTAACTGCCTACTTTGCACAGGTAGCCAAACTGAAGGATGTGGATTATGTGATGCTCTCTAATGCACAGTACACTGAAGTGATTCCGGCAGAAGGACTCAGAAAGCAATACGGACTCATCGCTAACGGAGAGTATGCAGTTGCCGACTATTGCTATTGCGACGACTGCGTGCGCATCTTTCAGGACAAGACAGGGATGGACATCCGGCAGGTGACCGACCCTGCTAAGGTGAAGTCCTGGGCGCAATTCCGTTGCGACGCACTCACCGGACTCGTGAACGACATTGCAGCCGCAGTGCACGGCGCAGGCAAGAAAATCAGTGCTACAGTCTACCCGGGGCCTTCGCCCTATGCCCGTCGCAGAGTACGACAAGAATGGCAGAAATGGAACCTTGACGCTGTTTTCCCAATGAACTTCAACGATCTCTACGGACAACGACCTTCTTGGCTCCGCAACATTGTCAGCAAGGAGACCCGCAGCCTTCAAGGACGCGACATTCCCGTAGTTAGCAGTCTCTACATCTGCTCCGACGAAGCGCGTAAAACCCGTACAGGCTCAGCACTGGACGCTGGACTGTCGGCAACGGACCTCATCACCGCCGTACAAAATTCCATACAGAGTGGTGCCGAGGGTATCGCACTCTTCACCTCGAAACGTATGACATCGGAACACTGGAAGGCGCTCGAGAGTGCACTCCGTATGGCCGATGCGAAGCTGTCGAAACGACCGCTCAGCGCTTCGGAAAGCAAACAGGCGCAAGCCGGAATTGTCACTGACTTCAAAGCCGACATCACTGCCCGAACAAAATATATCTACGACAAGCACATCATCAAGGTTGGGAAACGCACGATGGAGCTCCACTGGAGCATCTTCGGCAAGAAACCTAAGGATGGCCGTTCGCTCTACATCTCACTTCATGGCGGAGGCGGCACCCTGCATGAACTGAACATCCAGCAATGGACCAATCAGTGGCGCCTCTATGAGCCCCGCGAGGGTGTCTATCTATGTCCGCACGCTCCGGTCGATGCATGGAACATGTGGTGCCAGCCCGACCTTGACAAGTTCTACCACGACATTATCCTCATGGCCGTCAGCTGGCTTGACGTCAATCCCGACAAAGTGTATATCTTAGGCTATTCAGCCGGTGGCGACGGTGTGTGGCGCATGGCACCACGCATGGCCGACACGTGGGCGGCAGCCTCAATGATGGCCGGTCATCCCGGCGACGTTTCGCTGGTGAATCTCCGCAACACGCCTTTCATGATATGGTGCGGAGCCAATGACTCGGCCTATAACCGCAATTTACTGGCCCGGCAACGCATCGAGCAAATGGATTCGCTGCAGCACGCCGACCCTGAGGGCTATCAGCATGAAGGACATATCGTGGAAGGCTGCGGCCACTGGATGAACCGGGCCGACACGGCTGCCATTACTTGGATGGAGAAGTTCACACGAAATCCCTCTCCGCACAAAATCGTATGGCAGCAGGAAGAAGTGCTGCGTCCCTCGTTCTACTGGATAACGGCACCGCAAAACGAACTGCAACGCTACAAGCAGGTGAGACTGCACGTGGAGGGCAACAGCATCATTATTGACCGATGCGACTACAGCACACTGCAATTGGGACTTAACGACCAAATAGTAGATCTCAACAAGAGTCTTAAAATCATGTATAAAGGCAAGGTGCTTTGGCAGGGTAAAGCACCGCGTACGGCCTACAATCTCTTCCAGACACTCCGGCAGCGTGAGGATACCAGCTATAGCTTCCCCACTGTCGTCAAGGTGGAGATACCCAAGCCAAAGGTGTAAGTAAGAAGTCCGGGGAAGCAAGCACTCACTTCCCCGGACTTTTTATCTCCCGACTACAATCTGCATAAGAGTGTAAAACTTCGATTACACGCTTACATGCTGGAAGTCGAAAAAACAGGTCGCATTCCTATCTGTTAAACTGAAGTTCCCATTCATTTTTTCCCCAACGAAAGGGTTCTCGTAGCATTAAGTACAGCCAGAACCATCACGCCGACATCAGCAAAGACGGCCATTCCCATATTAGCCAGACCCAATGCAGCCAACACAAGGACGGCTAACTTCACGAAAACCGAAAACCATGCGTTTTCACGGGCGATGCGTATAGTATGCCGGGCAAGGCGTATGGCAAGGCTGATTTTCGACGGTTTGTCGTCCATAAGCACCACGTCGGCAGCTTCAATGGCGGCATCGCTACCGAGTGCGCCCATAGCGATGCCCACATCGGCGAGCGCAAGCACCGGTGCGTCGTTAATGCCGTCGCCGACAAAGGCAAGAGTGCTGCCCTTTGGTTTCTGCGCCAATAACTGCCTCACTCGCTCCACCTTGTCAGCAGGCATGAGTTCGGCATCATATCTGTCCAGCCCCAGTTCGCTTGCCACAGCTGCTCCGACGGCCTCCCTGTCGCCAGTGAGCATCACGGTCTGACCAACCCCAAGCTTCTTCAGCGAGGCTATGGCCTCACGGGAATCGGCCTTCACCTGATCGGCTATGATGATATGACCAGCATACTTTCCGTCAATAGCAACGTGGATAACAGTCCCTGAAAGATGCTTGCACTTGGTGCAAGGATGGACCTCAGCGCCAACGGAGGCCATCATCTTCAGATTGCCTACACAGACCGTCTTGCCATTGACCTGAGCCTTGACACCTTCGCCTGCCACTTCTTCTACAGATTCCACCTTACAGGCATCGTTTTCATCGGGGTAGGCTTGTCGCAGAGCAGCTGCAATGGGATGCGTGGAGAAACGTTCTACATGAGCCGCAAGATGGAGCAATTCTCGCTCGTCGAGGACTTCAGGATGGACAGCCGACACCGCAAAGACTCCTTTGGTGAGGGTGCCAGTCTTGTCAAATACGACGGTACGAACTTTGGAAAGCACGTCCATAAAACTGCCTCCCTTAATGAGGATGCCCCGGCGTGAGACACCACCAATGCCTCCGAAGAAGGCCAGTGGAACAGAGATGACCAGCGCACACGGACAGCTCACCACAAGGAAGGTCAGGGCACGATAGAGCCACACAGGGAATGAGGATGCATAGCCCACAGAAGAAAAGAACGGCGGAACAAAGGCAAGCACAATGGCTGCTATCACGACTACAGGCGTATAGACACGCGCAAAGCGGCGCACGAAGGTCTCGCTGTGCGACTTGTTCTGTCCGGCATCCTCGACAAGCTTTATGATGCGCGATGCCGTAGACTCACCAAAAGTCTTAGTCACCTTCACGCGAATGACTCCCGAGAGATTGATACACCCGCTGCTGACGACGTCACCCTTTCCTACGTCGCGCGGCATGCTCTCCCCTGTCAGCGCCACTGTGTTAAGCGAAGTCTCGCCTTCCTCAATGGTTCCGTCAAGGGGAATCTTATCACCCGGTTTCACTACAACCGTTTCACCCACGCTGACCTCTGCGGGATTCACGTCGACGAGCTCTCCCTTCCGTTCCACCGTGGCATGGTCGGGACGAATGTCCATCAAGGCCTTGATGGACCCTCGGCTCTTATCTTCGGCATAGTCCTCAAACAGTTCGCCCACCTGAAAGAAAAGCATGACAAAGACTGCCTCCGTCATCTGACTTTCTGCGCCCGGAAGAAAGCCGATAAGCAGGGCGCCTATTGTGGCAAGCGACATGAGGAAATCCTCATTGAAAGGGTCGCAATCACAGATGCCTTCCCAAGCTTCGAGCAACACATCGTAGCCCGCTATGAGATAGGGCACAAGATAAACAAGCAGCTGCACCCACATGGGCAGACTGCTGTGACCGACCAACAGCCACGCAACAAACAGCGTGACGGCCGAAAGAATAATTCTAATAAGTTTCCTGTTCATATTTGTCTTGTCTTATATATTCTGCGTGCAAAGTTACAACATAGCTATTGCAACTTGGTTGCAAAGTGAGCGAACGGCTGCGACAAGACAAGAACGGGAGCACTTCAAAACAGAGAAAATACAAGAAAAGGACAAGCCTCCTCACCCTCGTACCCACTCACTGGCAGGCAGGGGAAAGGGCTTGTCCTTTGCAGTATATATAAGAAACAGAAATTTAATCCAGGTGAAGGCTCTTCTTTATGGCCTCAATCTTCTTGGCAGCCTCATCATTAAGCCTCTCGTAGTCGGCGGCCGACTTCATGTCGCCCTTAACTTCGATGTAGAACTTAATCTTAGGCTCTGTTCCAGAGGGGCGCACGCTCACCTTCGTATCGTCGTCGCAGAACCACTGGAGCACATTGCTTGTTGTTGGCATGTCAAGCTTTGACACCTTACCCTCGGCATCAGTCTGCTCGAGTTTGGCATAGTCTTTCCACACAACAACCTTGGAGCCGCCGAGCTCCTTCGGAGGATTGGCGCGGAAATCAGCCATCATCTGCTGTATCTCATCAGCACCGGTCTTGCCCGGGCGCACCACGTTGACGGTGAACTCCTTCGAGAATCCATATTCAAGATAAATACCCATGAGCACATCGTAGAGCGTCTTGCCCTGGTCTTTAGCCCAAGCGCAAATCTCGGCCAACAGTGATACAGCGCTGACAGCATCCTTATCGCGCACGAAGTCCTCAGCGAGGAAACCGTAGCTTTCCTCACCGCCACCGATGTACTGCTGCTTGCCTTCGGAGAGTCGTATCTCGCGAGCAATCCACTTGAACCCCGTGTAGCAGTCGCGCATCTCAATACCCGCCTTTTCAGCCACCTTGCGAATGACCTCCGTGGTGACAATGGTCTTCACGATGAAATCCGACGGATTGAGGAGTCCCTTGTTCTTACGGTTGGTGATGATATAATAGAGGAAGATGAGGCAGGTCTGGTTACCATTGATGAGCACCCACTCACCCTTGTCGTTCTTGCAAGCCATCCCCACGCGGTCAGCATCAGGATCGGAGGCCATCACGATATCAGCATCGAGAGCCTTAGCATCGCGAAGAGCCAGCGTCAGAGCCTCGGCATATTCGGGGTTCGGCGACACCACTGTGGGGAAGTTGCCGTCTCTGACCATCTGCTCCTTCACACAGTGCACATTGTCGAAGCCCCAGAGCTTGAGCGACCTGGGTATAAGCATCATACCCGTACCGTGAAGCGGAGTATAGACTATCTTGAGGTCGTGCTGATGGCGGATGGCCTCGGGGTCAATGCTGAGAGTGTGGATACGGTCAAGGTACACCTTGTCGATATCCTCGCCGATGGTCTGTATGAGAGCCTGATTGCCCTTGAACTTCACGTCCTCTACTCTCACCTTAGCCACTTCGTCAATGATGCCCGTGTCGTGAGGTGCAAGCACCTGAGCGCCATCCTCCCAATAGGCCTTGTAGCCATTGTATTCCTTCGGGTTGTGACTGGCCGTGATGTTGACACCGGCCTGGCACTTGAGCTCGCGGATGGCGAACGAACATTCCGGTGTCGGACGCATGTCGTCGAAGATATATGCCTTGATACCATTGGCTGAGAAGATATCGGCCACGGTCTCGGCAAACTTACGGCTGTTGTTGCGGCAATCGTGGCATACCACGACGCTGATACTTTCCCGACCGGCAAAGCACTTCTTGAGATAGTTGGCAAAACCCTGGGTAGCCATGCCGACTGTATAGATGTTCATGCGGTTGCTTCCGGCGCCCATGATGCCACGCAGACCGCCCGTGCCGAACTCGAGGTCCTTGTAGAACGATTCAACAAGATCGGTCTTGTCGTCGCTCTGCAACATTTTCTCCACGGCCTTACGTGTTTCCTCATCGAATGAGGGTGAGAGCCACTGGCGGGCCTTAGCCTCGCACTGGGCAATAAGTTCTGAATTGTTTGCCATAATGATGCTATTATGTTTATGTAGATATTTTGCTACAAAGTTAGCGATAATCCGCGACAGCGAGTCGTAAAAATTGTTATAATTTAGACCTGCTCCGAAATTTACTTGCTGCTTGTCGATGAAGACCGACCTTCGCACAAAAGAAAACCGGTAAAGCCGACAGCCGTTCGGCGGCTTTTTAGTAAATTTGCAGCCGAAAGAACCCTATAATAATAAACGTATGTACTTCACTGGTTTACTCATTGCCGTGAGCACTTTCCTCATCATCGGACTGTGCCACCCCATCGTCATAAAGACAGAATACTATTTCGGAACCCGTCCCTGGTGGATATTCCTGCTAATTGGCATAGCCTCCATCATCGGTTCGCTCCTTGTTAGTCACATTGTCATCTCCAGCCTGCTGGGCGTTCTCGGTGCCTCCTTTCTTTGGGGTATCGGAGAGTTGATATCGCAGAAGAAGCGGGTGGAGAAAGGATGGTTTCCCATGAACCCCAAACGAAAACATGAATACAAGTCGAGCGAAACAAAGCAATAAGCTCGCAGACTGTTTGTTATGAAAACATTACTCATCCTTGTAGGAAAGACTGCCGAGAAGCTCTTCTCTCAGGGCATAGCCGACTACACCAGCCGCATCGGCCACTATATGCCCTTCGACCTTGTCACTGTGGCAGAGCCCAAGAACACACGCAGTCTCACGGAGCAACAGCAGAAGGAAGCCGAGGGCACTCTGATAAAGAAGCATCTGCAGCCGGGCGACACCATCGTGCTCCTTGACGAGCGGGGCGAGGAGATGCGCAGCGAGGAATTTGCCTCATGGCTCGCCCGAAAGCAGCAGACGGCTCGCCGGCTGGTGTTCATCATTGGCGGCCCCTACGGTTTTTCCGAAGAAATCTACAAGTTGGGCAAAGAGAGGATATCGCTTTCACGCATGACTTTCTCACATCAGATGGTGAGACTCATTTTTACAGAACAACTCTACCGCGCCTGCACCATCATTAAGGGCGAACCCTACCACCATGCTTGATTGCAATCCACTTGCGCAGCTCCCAACGCCACGGCCTTCATCCTTGTATCACAAGCAGAGCAAAACTGCATAAACAACATGAGGACAAAAGGTTGAGACACCTTACCCATCTTGATGGATGACCCTATATAAACGACAAAACAACACAGGATACATCAACACAGACAACATTATGAAAGTACTCTTAATCAATGGCAGTGCCCACAAACAGGGCAATACCTTCACGGCACTTAGCGAAGTCGCCAAGACCCTGGAGGCTGACGGTCTGGAGACCGAAATCGTTAACATTGGCAACAAGCCCGTCAGAGGCTGCATAGCATGCGGAGCATGCAAGCGCAACCAGAACGGCAGATGCGTCTTCGACGACGATGTCTGCAACAGTATCTCGGCTAAAATTGCCGAGTCCGACGGATTCGTCTTCGGCTCACCGGTCTACTATGGACAGCCCAACGGAGCCCTCCTGGCCGTAGTGCAACGTCTGTTATTCTGCAATGGCGACGCCTTCAGATACAAGCCCGTAGCCAATGTGGCCGTATGCCGCAGAGGTGGAGCTACGGCAGCTTTCCAGACAATGAACATGGCATTCAACATGATGTCCATGCCGCAAGTGACAAGCCAATACTGGAACATTGCCTACGGCAGAGAACAAGGCGAAGCCATCCACGACGAGGAAGGCATGCAGACCATGCGAACTCTGGCCCACAATATGTCGTGGATGCTGAAGAAGATTCACGGCGTAGCCACAACAGCTAAACCCGAAGGTGAGCCCTGGAAGCCCACAAACTTCATTCGGTAGACAAAAGACAAAAAGCTAAGCACCATGCTCCCCGCGGTCAGGCCGTTCATGGGTTGAACGCGGGGACATCGTTGTGTACTTCCGCCAACATACCCTCTTTCCGACTTCGCCAATGCGCCACCCTAAACACCTCAAAAGGATTATAACTGATTGATGTAG
>OMVH01000128.1 GCA_900314365.1 uncultured Prevotella sp.
TCGTCGCTCATATACTTTATCTCAAGAGCATCGCAGATGGGAATAGGGTAGAACACGGTCTCAAGGTTATGGTAGCCGTCATCGCGTTTGGAAACGATGTTAAGACCTAAATTGATTTTTGCACATGGGAAAGCTATCATCTTGCTTGGTAACTATGAAGGGAAAATGAACCTGAGGCGTTGTAGGTGTGTGGAGATGTATAAGCCAGCCGGACGAGATGAGCCACTGCCTTTGTGGAGTCAACTGTCCGGCTGGAGTAAAAGCAGAATTAATCTTTCTTATTCTTCTTCAATTTCTCAACGTAGGCATCGATGACGGCAACAGCCGTTACGTTGACAACGTCGCGCACGGAGGCTTCGAAGTCGGTGAAGTGGATAGGCTTGTTCAGTCCCATCTGAATCGGGCCAATGATTTCCACGTCAGGACTCAGAGCCTGCAGAAGCTTGTAGCTGCCGTTAGCAGAGCTCATATTCGGGAACACGAGGGTGTTAACATTCTTGCCCTTGAGTCGGGTGAAGGGATACTTCTCGTCGCGTAGTTCTTTGTTAAGGGCGAAGTTCACCTGCATCTCACCGTCAATGGCCAGGTCGGGGTACTCGGCCTGCATGCGCTCCACGGCGGCGTGGACCTTCACGGGGCTGCCTATCTCGTCGGTACCGAAGTTGGAGTAGCTTATCATGGCGATTACGGGCTCCTCATTGAAGAATCTCACAGAGTGGGCACTGAGTTTGGCTATGTCGTAGAGCACGTTCTCGTCGGGGTGACGGTTGATGAGGGTATCGGCGATGTAGTAGATACCTTTCTTGGTGTTCAGGATGTGCATAGTGGCAAAAGTCTTGTAGTCCTTGCGAATGCCAATGACTTCTTTGGCCACCTTGATGGTGTTGCTGTATTTGGTGTAGAGGCCTGTGATAAAGGCATCGGCATCGCCTTGCTCCACCATCGACATGCCGAAATAGTTGCGCTCGTACATCTTATCGTAGGCTTCCTCGAAGGTATACCCCTGACGGGCTCTCTTCTCGGCAAGATGCTTGGCGTAGGTAGCACGGCGTCCCTGTTCTTTGTCGGCACGCATATCGACGATTTCCACGCCTGTGAGGTCGAGCTTCAAACGATCGGCCACTCTGTTCAGACGGTCGGGATTGCCTAACAGGATAGGATGACAGATGCCCTCCTGACGTGCCTGTACAGCAGCTTTCATCATGGTGGGGTGTCCACCCTCCGCAAAGACAACGCGCTGCGGGTGCAAAGCTGCCGTAGCGTGGAGCGTACGGGTGAACTTTGTCTCCTGGCCAATCATCTGCATCAGGCGCTCTTTGTAAGCTTCCCAGTCGGTGATGGGCGTACGGGCTACTCCGCTTTCCATAGCAGCCTTAGCAACGGCTGCGCTGACTTCGGTTATGAGACGGGGGTCAACGGGTTTGGGGATGAAGTATTTCGGACCGAACTGCAGGTCGTTGACGTGGTAGACTTCGTTGACGATGTCGGGCACTGGCTGTTTGGCCAAACTGGCAATGGCGTGAACAGCGGCAAGCTTCATCTCCTCGTTGATGGCTTTGGCATGAACATCAAGAGCACCGCGGAAGATATAGGGGAAACCGATGACGTTGTTAATCTGATTGGGATAGTCGCTGCGTCCTGTAGAAATGAGCACGTCGGGGCGACTGGCCTGAGCGTCCTCGTAACTGATTTCGGGCACAGGGTTGGCAAGGGCGAAGACAATGGGGTTTGGAGCCATGCTGCGCACCATGTCCTGAGTGAGCACATTGCCCTTCGAGAGGCCCACGAAGACATCTGCTCCCTTGATGGCCTCTTCCAGGGTGTGAACATCCCGGCGGTCGGTGGCGAAGAGCTGCTTCTGAGGCGTGAGGTTGGGACGGTCAGAGGTGATGACGCCCTTGGAGTCGAGCATTACGATGTTCTCCTTCCTTGCTCCGAGAGCCACGTAGAGCTTTGTGCATGAGATGGCAGCGGCGCCGGCACCGTTGACAACAATCTTCACTTTGCTGATGTCCTTGCCTGCCACTTCGAGAGCGTTCTCAAGTCCGGCGGCAGAGATGATGGCTGTACCGTGCTGGTCGTCGTGCATCACAGGGATGTCGAGATTCTTCTTCAGGCGCTCTTCGATGTAGAAGCATTCAGGAGCCTTGATGTCTTCGAGGTTGATGCCTCCGAAAGACGGAGCGATTCGCTCTACAGCCTCACAGAATTTCTCCGGGTCCTTTTCGTTGACCTCAATGTCGAAGACATCGATGCCGCCATAAATCTTGAAGAGCAATCCCTTGCCCTCCATGACCGGCTTACCGCTCATGGCACCTATATCGCCGAGGCCGAGCACGGCTGTACCGTTGGAGATGACGGCCACAAGATTGCCTTTGTCGGTGTATTTGTACACGTCGTCAGGGTTCTTCTGAATCTCAAGGCAGGGATATGCTACGCCAGGCGAATAGGCCAGGCTAAGGTCGGTCTGAGTGCGGTATGGTTTGGTGGGCTTTACCTCTATCTTGCCCGGTCGCCCATTGTGATGGTAGGCGAGGGCAGCTTCTTTTGTGATTTTTACCATAGTTTGCTTATTTTATTCTCTATATAATCTGAGGGCAAAGTTAAGAAAAAACCTTGTAAGTGAAATGAGTTTCTTTGATTTTTTGTACCTTTGCGTGAAAATAATACAGCTTATGTCAAGAGCGGAATCTTCCCAATCTTATAGAGCGGCGGTGAGGAAGAAAGTAATCAACGTCGCGAATAGTGAGTTCGCACGTCAAGGTGTGTCGGCAGTAAAGATGGATGACATTGCATCCACACTGTCGGTATCCAAACGGACGCTGTATGAGATATTTGGCAATAAAGAGGACTTGCTCCTTGCGTGCATGATGGAGTGGATGGACAAGGAGGAAGAGCGTCGCAACAAGGCTATTTGCTCTTCGAAGAATGTCATAGAGCAGTTCCTGGATTTCTACCATGCGAAGCTTAAAGAGATGTCAAAGGCGTCGCCGATGCTCTATACCGACATCGTCAAGTATCCCAAGGTGATGGCTTACATGGAGAAGGTGCGCAAAAGGTCACTTGACAAGGACTACGAGTTCTTCAAACGTGGAGTTGAGGAGGGGCTTTTCCGCTCGGACGTCAATTACATGCTTGTTATGCAGTTTGCGCAGGCCATAGTGGACTACCTTCTATCGCATGCTGTTCCTAAGAAAGCCACAGTGGAAGAGATTTTCCGTAATGTTGTTCTTGTGACGATACGCGGCCTCTGCACCTCCAAGGGGATATCACTCTTGGACAAGGGGATATAGGCAGGGTGTTGGGATTCTTTAAACTCTCGTCACCTGTTTAACGCCTTTCACCGTTTTCAACTTCTTTATCAGCGACTTCAGTCGCGACGTGTCATCAACCATTACTGTCAGGTTGCCACTGAAGAGACCGTCGTTGGAGTCGATGTTGATGGAGCGCATCACTATTTTCTCCTCCTTAGAGATGATGCTCGTAATGTTGTTCACCACTCCGATGTCATCGTTTCCGATCACACGCAACGTAATGGAATACTGAGAGTTGCCCTTTCCACTCCAGCGTGCCTTCACAATGCGGTAGCCGAAGCGCTTGCGCAGTTCGGCCGCATTGGGGCAGTCGGCACGGTGAATCTTGATGCCACCGCTGACAGTGACAAAGCCGAATATCTTGTCGCCATAGATGGGGTGACAACATTTTGCGAGCGAATAGTCGAGACCTTTCAAGTCGCGGTCGATAACGAGCTCATCCTCACTCTGCCGACTGCTTTCATCGCCTTCGAAAAGGAATTCGTCTGCGCTCTTGGCCGACTTCTGCGAGTTGAGCTCATGGTCGCGCAGTTCCAGATATTGGTCGATGACATTATTGGGATCGAGCTTTTCGTCGGCCAGAGCCTTATAGAAGTCGCTGGTCTCCTTGAATCCGAGCTTCTTCACGAGATGGCTCATGAGTCCTTCGTCGAGCTCTATCTTCCGGTTTTTGCATCGCCGCTCGAGCATTTCCTTTGCATAGAGTCCGTCCTTTATCTGGGTCTCCTTCAGAGCCAGTCTTATTTTGGAGCGTGCGCGGCTCGTTTTCACAATGTTGAGCCAGTTGGGGTTGGGCTTCTGATTGCTTTGTGTGAGAATCTCCACGCTGTCGCCCGATTTTAGTTCCTCCCTAATGCTCACGTTCTTGCCGTTGATGCGTGCTCCCACGCAGGTGTTGCCTACATTGCTGTGGATGGTATAGGCGAAATCGAGCACGGTGGCCCCTTTGGGGAATTTCTTGATTTCGCCTTTCGGCGTGAAGACGTAGACCTCTTCTTCGGCAAGGTCCATCTTGAACTGGTCCATCACCTGGAGATTGTCGCCTGCTTCGAGCGCACTGCGGATGTTGGCCAGCCAGTCGTCGAGGCCTCCTTCGCTTTTGATGCCTTTGTAGCGCCAGTGTGCAGCGAGTCCGTGCTCGGCTATCTCGTCCATGCGCTCGGTGCGAATCTGCACCTCCACCCACTTGTTCTCAGGTCCGAGTACCGTGATGTGAAGACTTTCGTAACCGTTCGACTTGGGAACGGAAAGCCAGTCGCGCAGCCGTTTGGGGTTGGGCTGGTACATGTCGGTAACGATGGAATACACCTGCCAGCATTGCATTTTCTCCTTGTCCTGTGGTGAGTCGAGGATGATGCGAATGGCGAAGAGGTCGTAGATGCCCTCGAAGCCGCATTTCTGTTTCTTCATCTTCTGCCAGATGGAGTGTATGCTCTTGGTGCGTCCCTTGATATGGAATTTCAGTCCGGCAGCTTCCAAACGGGCCTTGACAGGCTGGATGAAGCGCTCGATGTAGGCATCGCGCGAACGTTTCGTCGCGTTGAGCTTATCTTTTATGAGGTAGTAGGCATCGTGCTCAAGGTATTTGAGGCTCAGGTCCTCGAGCTCGCTCTTCAACTGATAGAGTCCGAGTTTATGGGCCAGAGGCGCATAGAGATAGCTCGCTTCCTCACTCACCTCGTGGCGTGCTTCCTCGTTGGGAGTGTCGCGGATTTGCCTCATGAGGTTCACCCTGTCGGCAATCATGATGAGAATCACGCGCATATCCTCGGCAAAAGTGAGGAGGAGATTGCGGAAGTTCTCGCTCTCGATAACGGGGTTCTTCTTGTAGAGGTTATGGATACGTACGAGCCCGCTCACTATCTGTGCTACGCTTTTGCCGAACAATTGCTCCACGTCCTCGGCCGAACTGTAGCCGCCTACGACGCTCGCATAGAGCATGGTGGCGAGCACGCCGTCGCGCTTCAGACCTATTTCCTTGGCTGTGATGAGTGCTGTCTGCAGCGCTGTCAGCACTGGGTTGAGACCGAAGACGTCGCGCTGTATCTTGTTGGCATTGATGGCATCGGTGAGGAGCTGGCGCAGTTTCTCTTCATCATCAGGGCGAAGAGTGTCGCCGACTGAAGTCCTGAGCTCTGCCAAAAGAGACACAGCGCTGCGTTTCTCGTCGGGCGTGAACGTTAACTTTCCTTCCATACCTTATTATATTTATAGGCAGCCTGGACTCGTTTCTTCACACACATTGATGAAATAGGTGAAGAGGCAGGCCTCTTTTCGTTGCAAATGTAATCATTTATTTCGGATATGAAGGCATTATGTCAGATAAAAAACGTGATTTTGAACTTTTTCAAGTTTACTCTTTTAAACGAACGGAAACAAAGCCAAGCTTATGCATGTGCGAGCATAAGCTTGTGGCTGACCGCATTGTCGGCTACCTGAGAGAGAAACAAAGGCACAGCATTTAAATAACTATCGACAATAGTAAGCAGCATGGTCGCCACACATTCATTGCCAGTACTTCTTGAACGGTACTCCAGTATCGCCAAAGGAATTACCGCAGTACCCGCAAGGCAATTATCGCAGTACTGTAAGGAAATTACTCCAGTATCTCCCATTAGTACTCAGTCAAGAAAAACAGAAATCAAGCGGGAAAGTCTTTATTACCTGACTTCGCCACTGCGCCGCCTTAAACATCCAAAAAGGATTGTAACTGATTGAAGCAGGAAAGTTTTTCACATTTTGATGACCATTCTATCGAAAAAATGCTTATCTTTGTCGGCATCAAACCAACTAATCCATTGGCCCGGCCTCGGTGCCCATAGCAAGTCAGGGCTTGGGGACAGGTCGTCAACAATCGTTCGCTATGTTTACAGACAAAGACTTAGAGCAGCTTGCCTCCAAAGGTATTACTGCAGAACAGGTGGAGCATCAGCTTGATGAAATCCGCCAGGGTTTCCCGTTTCTCAAGATTGAAGCTCCGGCTTCCGTGGGCAAGGGCATCATAGCTCCCACACAGGAGGAGGCCGGAAAAGCTGTCGATGCTTGGACCAGCTACAAGGCAGAGAGCCATCGCATCGTGAAGTTCGTGCCCGCTTCGGGTGCTGCCAGCCGCATGTTCAAGAATATGTTTGCCTTCCTCAGCGCACCCTATGACACACCGCAGACCGATTTTGAGAAGCAATTCTTCGAGGGTGTCCGCCGTTTTGCCTTCCACAAGGAGCTCTGCCATAAATGTAAGGAACTCTATGGCAAGAGCGTTCGCCAGCTGCTTGATGAGGGCAACTACAAGTCCATCGTGGCTGCCATGCTCAATGCCGACGGACTCAACTACGGACAGCTGCCTAAGGGATTGCTGCTTTTCCACAGTTATGACGACGGTCCACGTACGCCGATGGAGGAGCATCTTGTGGAGGCTGCCCTCTATGCCAGCTCGAATGGAGAGGCCAATGTCCACTTCACAGTCTCTTCGGAACATTTACCCCTCTTCCGTGCCAAGGTGGAGGAGAAGCTTCCTTACTATGAGTCGAAGTTCGGTGTAAAGTACAACGTGAGTTTCTCGGTACAGAAGCCGAGCACCGACACCATAGCAGCCAATCCCGACAACACCCCGTTCCGCAACGACGACGGCAGTCTTCTCTTCCGTCCCGGTGGCCACGGGGCGCTGATAGAGAATCTTAACGATATTGATGCCGACGTCATCTTCATCAAGAACATCGATAACGTGGTGCCCGACCGTCTGAAGGGCGACACCGTGCGCTATAAGCAGGTGCTTGCGGGCATCCTTGTGAAGCTGCAGCGCAAGGCTTTCGACTATTTGAAGATGCTCGATGAAGGACACTACAACCACGAGCGCATTGAGGAAATCATCCGATTTGTGCAGCGCACACTCAGCACGCGCCTGCCGGACATAAAGAATCTGGAGGATGCCGACCTCGTCATTTATTTGAGGAAGAAACTAAACCGCCCAATGCGTGTCTGCGGCGTTGTGCGCAATGTGGGTGAGCCGGGCGGAGGTCCTTTCCTGGCCTACAATGCCGACGGCACGGTCAGCCCGCAGATTCTGGAATCGAGTCAGATCGACAAGAACAATGAGGACTATATGCGCATGTTCCGTGAGGGTACTCATTTCAATCCGGTTGACTTGGTGTGTGCAACGAAGGACTACCAGGGCCGTCGTTTCCATCTGCCCGACTTTGTGGACCGCTCCACAGGCTTCATCAGCAGCAAGAGCAAGAACGGCCGTGAGCTGAAAGCGTTGGAGCTTCCGGGACTTTGGAACGGAGCCATGAGCGACTGGAACACGGTATTCGTAGAGGTGCCGCTGACTACATTCAATCCTGTCAAGACTGTCAACGACCTGCTTCGCGAACAGCATCAGTAAGGTTTCTTCTACGGGAGCTCCCCCCTCTGCTACCGTAGCAGAATGGGGGAACGCGGCTCTGAACAAAGTTTGATGAAACAAAAATCCCCCGCACAGTCTGTCGTGTGAAAGCTGTGCGGGGGATATGTGTTGAGTAAGGTCTGTGCTTTGGTGTAGAGAAATAAGGTAGCGGTTCTGTCTTTCAATCTTTTATAAAACTGAGGCAGCACCAACTGTTTTGTGTCTTTCGCCCAGACTCCCGTAGCCCGAGCGAGAGAGCCTTGGTCGTCAGCAGTGGACAGTCGGTCTCGTAGAATCCGCTGATTATCATTCTCGATCCGGTATCCATCTTGAGAACCATAGCCTGAAGGTCGTTCAGCAGAATATTGCGGTTAATGTTTGCCACTACGATGTCGAAGTGCTCGCTGATGCTTTGCAGTACCGTCGCATCGCCGAGCAGGCCTTTGAAATCCGTTACTCCGTTCAGCCCTGCGTTGTGAATAGCATTCTCCACACTCCATTCGTCAATGTCATAGCCAGTAGCCTCCTTGGCTCCAAGTTTGAGGGCCGCAATGCTGAGTATGCCCGTTCCGCAGCCACAGTCGAGCACACTCAGGCCTTTGAGGTCAGACTGTGCAAGCGTCTGCAGAACCATTTGTGTAGTCTCGTGGGTACCGGTGCCGAATGCATTGCGGGCTTCAATACCGATACGGCAAGGCTGGGTGAAAGCCTCTGCCTCGTCCGTGGTCGTGTGCCGGGCATCGTAGACAACAATCCGGTCATCTATTATGATAGGGCTGAACCCCGCATCTTCCCATGTCTCGTTCCAGTCCTGATCATCAGCATCTTCAATGGTATAGCTTATCTTGACGCCGTTGACAGGGAACGACATCAGTTGTGCGCTGAAAGCTTCACGGTTGAAATTTCCTTTTACGGCATAGCCGTTGATACCATCAGAAGTGGTCTCGAAAGAATCGCAGCCCGCCTCGCCCGCTGCATCAGCAAGGAGGTCGAGAACTGTCTGTCGAATGTCATCTTGACAGCTGACATGAAGGTGCAGACTAATGTATTTCATTTCTCTACGTTAAATTATTGGTGCAAAGATATAAAAAATAGGGAAAAACCTACGGCAGCTTAGGGATTTTCCTTAAATTTGCAAGAGAATTGGAATTATTTTTGCACTGTAGAAAATAGATAAAAACTGATAATAAAAGGAGTAAGATTATGAAAAGGACTGTCTTAATAACTATCTTGGCAGGTATGATGCCATTGGGTCTGCTGGCGCAGGACGATGACCTCTACTTTACGCCGGAGAAAGAGGCGCCGGCCAAAAGCTCCCGTTCCGTCACAAATAAATCGTCTCAAACCTACTATAGAGGTAGCGACAGAGACGTAGATGAGTATAACCGTCATGGTAAGTTCTGGAGCCACTATCAGAAGATAGGGTCGGACGAAAATGGTAACGACATCATAGAATTCAAAAAAGGTAATGGGGTCTATCCTGATTCAACTTACATCGATACCACCTACGTGGGTCGCTACTACGATACCATTACTGATGCCGATGACTTTCAGTACACGGGGCGTATGAGCCGTTGGGATGGCTTCTATGACCCGTGGTTCTACAGCGCTTGGGGCTATTATCCTTACTGGCGTGCCGGATGGGGATGGTATGACCCTTGGTATGATCCTTGGTATTACGGTTATGGCTGGGGCTGGTATGGCGCCTGGTACGACCCGTGGTACTATGGTTGGGGTTATCCCTATTACGGCTATTACGGCTATTATGGTTGGGGACGTCCCTGGTATGGTTACTATGGCGGCTGGTATAATCCCTGGTATTATGGTGGTGGCTACTACGCCTATGGACCTTCAGGCACACGGAATCACTCTCAGGGTGTAAGCTTTGGCAATGGCGGCAGCACAACGGCAAGCCGCTTCGGAGGCCGTGGCACCTACGGTACGTTTGGCTCTCGTCCGACTACCATTCGTTCTACGGTGGCCTCCGGCAGTAACGGTTCCTTCGGTTCGCGGGCCGTTTCAGGTTCTACACGCACCTTCACAACGAACCGCAGTGGCGCGCGTTTCGGAGGTAACGGAGCACTTCGCGACCGCAGTACGATTGAACGTGTGACAACTCCCGTGAATACCACGCGCAGTATGAGTAACAGCAGCTACGGCACTATGTCACGCTCAGGCTCCAGCTTCGGCGGTAGTTTTGGCGGAGGTATGTCGGGCGGCAGTTTCGGTGGCAGCCGTGGCGGCGGAAGCTTTGGCGGCGGCGGTGGCGGCGGTCACTTCGGTGGACGCAGGTAAACTTGCCGGTAGAGAACTTATGCCCCATACCTTTCAAACGGTATGGGGCTTCAAGAAACAAGCTAAAATCACTTCGTGGCATCGCCTCTAAGGTGTGCCGCAACCATTAAATAAATGTATCCTATGAAATGCAAAGTTTTGATTTCCGCCCTTCTTGCGGGTGTAGTCCTGCCTTTGGGCGCACAGGAAACCTATGAGAATACGAATCTGCTTGACAACGACCTTAACGGTACAGCCCGTTATGTGGGTATGGGTGGAGCACTCGAAGCTCTTGGAGCCGATATCTCGACCATCAGCACAAACCCTGCCGGTCTCGGACTCTTCCGGCATTCTGTCGCGAATGCTTCGTTCGGATTTGTCTCACAGTCTGACGCTAAGGAATTCGCCCCGGGCAATACCACTAACATGAGCTTTGACCAGGGAGGCTTTGTGTACTCCACGCGAAATGGGGCAAAGTCGTATCTCAACTTCGGCTTCAACTACCACAAGAGTCGCAATTTCGACTGGCTTCTTGATGCTGCCAGTTCTTTGAACAACGCCTCACAGAACAAGCTCACCTATGAGAAGTATCGCAACGATGTTTTCTCAAAAGACGATGATGCCTCGTTCTCGCAGGTTGATAACTTCTATATGAAGCATCTGCTCTACAATGATGCAACCAAGGCTTACTACTATTATCCGGCCACAGCCTACACCTTCAACAGGGCTCAGCAAGGATATATCGGCGAGTACGACTTCAACGTGAGTGGCAATCTTGACGACCGTATCTTCCTCGGCCTCACGGTAGGAGTTCATGATGTGCATTACCGCCATTATAGCGAATATACGGAGAATGTCACGAGTATTGGTAATCTCACACTGGCTGATTCAAGGAAGATAACCGGTACGGGTGTTGATGTGAAGCTTGGAGCCATTTTCCGTCCCATGGCAGAATCGCCTTTCCGTATTGGTATTTACGTGCAAACTCCAACCTGGTATGACCTCACTACGAAGAACTACACCGAGATGACCGACGGTTCCACCACGGCCAAATCGAGCGAAAGCTATGACTTCAAGGTGTATATGCCATGGAAATTCGGTGTCAGTCTCGGACATACTGTAGGCAACTTCCTTGCACTGGGAGCCACGTATGAGTTCACCGACATCACCTCTATGGACACACGTATCAACGATGGTGACAGTTACTACGATTCTTGGTACGGTACTTATTATCAGAGCAGTTCAAGCGATGATGCTATGAATCATCATACAGACAAGAACCTCAAGGGCATACACACTGTGAAGCTCGGCTTGGAGTATAAGCCCATCCCCACATTGGCTCTTCGCGTTGGCTACAACTATATTTCTTCCATGTTTAAGGATGGTGCTGCCAAGGACGGTACCGTGTGGTCGCCGGGTACTTACTATGCATCGTCGACAGATTATACGAACTGGAAGGACACCAACCGCTTCACGCTTGGCTTAGGCTATACCATCGGTAAGTTCAACCTTGATTTGGCCTATCAGTATACAGCTACTAATGGAGACTTCTTCCCCTTCCAAAGCTATACAGACGATAAGGATGCTTCCGATGACAATATTGCCAATGCCGTAAAGGTGAGCAACAAGCGTAACCAGTTGCTCTTTACTTTAGGCTACCGCTTCTAATTTTTCACACTTACATACCACTATCGTTACGCCCCTTTCTCAGTTATGAGGAAGAGGCGTAACTGTTAATAAAACGTAACAAAAGAAAAGTAAAAAGCCAAGGTGGAAGCAGAGTGGGGCAAAAGCAGTACCTTTGCAGTCGCTGATACGTGTTGTCAGCATGAATTCAAACCTTTATAAATTATTTAAGTCAAAATGGCTACAAGAATCAGATTACAGCGCGGCGGCCGCAAGGGCTATGCTTTCTACAGCATTGTCATCGCCGACGTGAGAGCACCACGTGATGGTAAATTTACTGAGAAGATTGGTACTTACAATCCCAACACCAATCCTGCAACCGTAGATTTGAATTTCGATCGTGCCCTTTATTGGGTAGAAGTGGGCGCTCAGCCTACCGACACAGTGCGCAACCTGCTCAAGCGTGAGGGTGTCTACCTCATGAAGCATCTCCGTGGAGGTGTGAAGAAGGGTGCCTTCGATGAGGCTGCCGCACAGCAAAAGTTCGATGCATGGAAAGCTAACAAGGTGAAGGGGCTGCAGGCTGTTCACGACAATGACGTGAAGTCGCTCAATGAAGCCGCTGCCAAGGAGCTTGATGCAGAGAAGAAGATCAATGAGGCTATTGCCAAGAAGGTGGCTGATAAGAAGGCTGCTGAGGCAAAGGCAAAGGCTGAGGCCGAAGCTGCTAAGGCTGCTGAAGCTGCTCAGCAGGAGGCTCCTGCAGAGGGCGAAACTGCAGAGGCTCCCAAGGAAGCATAATCTTCAGAAACCAACTTTTCAGAAGCCGTGTCCTAGGGATACGGCTTTTTTCATGCCCGTAAACTTGAGCCCTTACAGATACAGGAGTGGATTAGGTCCAGAAATCGTCGTTGCCCGTGTCTTTCATTTCGCCACCGCACTGCGGGCAAGTGTGCATGTCCCAACGTTTGATGCGGTTGCTGCCGCAGCGCAGGCATAGCCGTCCGGTCTCGCTGTTGTAGGATGGTGCAACGTCGCCTATGACTCCGCCTACGACGAGATTCTGGATAGTGTGACAGTCGGGACAGCTCACTGCCACGATGTGCTGCCCGAAAAGCCCGTGTCCTTCGTAAACCTCGGTCTCATAGCCGCAGGCCATACATCTATATACTTTTCGTATTGCCATAATAGATTTGCTCGTATTTTTTAGCCACCTTGATGTAATCGTGGTGTTTCCGGATGTATTCCATACTCTGGCTTTTAAGCTCAGGTAGGCCGTCGATATGGGCAACAAGACCCTCTAAAGCGTCCACGACACTCTTGTAGTTAGGTTCTACATTGATAATGGGCCGCAAGCGGTCTTCGTGGAGAATGTCGTAGCTTTCAGGCTCTCCACCGCCAATGCAGATGATGCCACGGCTCATAGCTTCCAGTGCATTCATTGATGGAGTGTAGCTGTAAAGTTGATCGAGCAAGGCATCACTGTCCGCCATCATTTTGTAGTATTGCTTGAATGGTATGTTGCAGGCAACCTTCAGCTCCACTTTGTCCGGATGTCGAGCGGCAACTTCCTGAGCAGCCGGAAGCATAATGTCTGTGCCCTTAAAGGCCGACCTGCTGCGGTTGATGCCGATGAAGAGCCGCAGCTTTCCGCCATGCCGATTGAGCGGCTCCTGCTTTTTGGGGACTATAGGGTAGGGGATGAAGACTGTTTTGCCGGGGTATCTGAGCCGGTAGCAGGCATAATATTCGTACAGTCCTGCCACGATGGTGGAAGCTTCTTCGGCAATGACACGGTTGAGATGTTCCTTGGCCGTGCCAATCCAGTCTGTTCTCTCCTTCAGGGCGTCGGCGTTGGTTCGGAGGTTCTGCCCGATATTGAAGTCGCTGTAGCGTAGCGGTTTCTCCTTGCAGCATACGTCGGCCCAATAGAAATCCATTCCGAAAGCGCCTAAGATAACCTTACCGTTGTGGCGTTTCAGATACTCGTAGACAGGCATGATGCGTTCAGCCTTGATTTCGAGGAACATGGGGTTGATGAGCTGAACGACATCATATCCGCGCAGCCTCGGCAACAGAGAGTAGAGCTTGAGCATGTAGCTTATTCCACCCCACTTTGCGTACGACCTTTGCAGGTCGATGTCGCGAGGATAGTCCTTCCAAAAGTCACCGTTTGAAAGCACCGTCACCTGATGCCCCAGTCTCCGGAGTCCCTCAGACAAAGTCCAGTGTACATTACTATACTCTCCAAGTAAAAGTATCTTCATTATTTCAAGTGAGTTGAGTCTATACCGCTCATCTGATGAATGAGAACAGCAGGCGCCGTCCAATGGCCGAGGCGCTTAGTAGTCGGAATAGTCGGTACTTCCAAGTGTAATGACGGTCGGGCAGAGGGAATAGTCCCACGGAGCAGAACCTTGCGGCAACCTCCTTGAAAGTTTTCCGACTGTGAGTGAGCCTGATTATGAGATAGAGACAGTCCATTGCCAACTGTGCTGTGCGCCGTTCCATGGCTTCACGTTCCATGCCAGTAAGACTGTTGCAAATGCAGCGGAACCTCAGCACTGTGGCTTCTGTATCGTGGATAAGCAGGTTCCGATGTTGCTGATTTGTCTGCTTGGTGATTGACTCCTCGCGCATCCTGTAGAAATAACATGGACAGGAAGTGACATAGAGTTGCTTGGCGCGAATCATGAGCCGGGGCGTAAAGTCTTCGTCCTCACCGTGGTCGACTCCCTCAATAAATCGTAACTCCCGTGCCATCTTACGACTGAAGACATACCCCCATACTGCCGCCCTGATGTTGTGGCGGGCCATATAGAAACAGCCCTTGACGGGACCGGAAAAGCGTGGCTTCCGACAGGACATGCTCTTACGGCGGGAGAATGAGAACACCACCATGTCAGCTTTATGCGACCGCAGCAAGGGGAGACAGCCGGTGTAGTTTTGCCAAAGGATAAGGTCGTCGCCGTCGACAAACTGTATGTATTCGCCCCTGGCTGCGGCAAGCCCAGTATTGCGTGCGGCCGAGGGACCACCATTGGCGCGGTGGATGATTCTCAGGTTGTAGTTCCAACCGTTGGTCTCTATGTCTACGGGATTGTCAGAGCCGTCATCTACGACGACAACCTCCGCCTCACCTTTCTCGAAGGACAGTTGTGCAATGCTGTCCAAGCAAGCTTTCAGCAGGCTGTCGGGCAGGTTGTAGGCAGTGACGATGAAGGTCAAAAGCGGTGAAGAAACAGGCATATCTTTCGGTAGAGTTTACATAGATTCTTCATGCCCAATACATGGAGTAATCTCAGTTTCCATGAACCGCCATAAGGAAGTTCGGGCAGCATCAGTTCGTTGCCCGTCTGCAGGGCAACCGACAGTTGGATGTTGACCACGTGAGCGTAGTATCGGGCAGCTTCAGCTGAACGTTCTCTACCCTTGAGCAGGTAGCCTTCTTTCCATACGTGGCAGTGGGCTTCGAGCAAGTCGGAGAGCTGTTGTCCCGTGGCTGTCATCGTGATACCGGCTGCATTGCTGCAATAATAGTAGCACCCTTGCGTGGTCAGTGCTACGCGGCGGCAACTCTGAAGCAGGCGGGGGAGCATGATGACATCCTCGAAGGCCCTGCCCTCAGCAAAACGGAGATGGTTGAAGAGGCGGCGTCTGAACACTTTGTTGCAGGCATAGCAGTGGGCATAGGCCTGAGCGTCGAGCCAGTAGCTCACCATCGAGTCGAAGACTTCGGCTTTGAATTTCAACAGACGGGCATCACTGCCACCATAATGGACAAAGATGGGATATTCCACAAAGTCGGTTGCACTCTCGTTGTCAAGCCTGGCTACAGCCCCGCACAAGGAATCGGTGGAGATGAAGTCGTCAGAGTCGACAAACGTGATGTATTCTCCTTGAGCGGCATCGATACCAGTGTTGCGTGCCGCCGACAGACCACCATTGTTCCGCCGGTGAATGGCTCTCACCTCTGGGTGTCCGGCAGCCTTGTCACAAAGAGCTGGTGAGGAATCGGTGGAACAGTCATCGACGAGAACGACCTCACTGTCATCAGGCAGTGCCTTGATGACGCTCTCCACACAGCGGCAAAGCGTGGAAGCCGTGTTGTAGACAGGGATGACGACCGACAGTTTCATGTTATCTGCAAAGTTAGCAAAAAAGAATGAGACCCATCAAAAGTCTTGAAATTTTATAATATTCAACGATGCTTTCCGTTATCAGTCCGATGGAATCCCAAGGAAGGTCGAATACCTATTCGCACATACTGAAGTACACGGGACTGTTTGGGGGAGTACAGATGTTGAGTATTCTCGTGTCCCTTGTGCGCAATAAGCTCGTCGCGCTCATCTTAGGGCCCTACGGTATGGGTCTTTTGTCGCTTTTCAACTCCACGACCCGTTTTATAGGCGATGCTACCAATCTTGGTCTCCCTGTGAGTGCCGTGAAGGATATTTCTGCGGCCTACGGTGCCGGTGACAGTGCCAGCGTGGATCATTACGTGCTGGTTATCCGCTCATGGAGTCTGCTCACGGCAATGCTTGGCTTTGCCGTATGTCTCGTTCTGAGTCCTATCCTCAGCTACTGGACGTTTGGCTGGGGCAATCACATCTTGCACTATATGCTTCTTGCGCCTGTTGTTGCTTTGTCGGCAGTGACGGGTGGCGAGTTGGCTGTACTGAAGGGCGTGAGGCAGCTGCGCAAGCTGGCCCTCATTTCCATCCTTGGAATAGTGGCCGCTTTGGTTGTGTCGGTACCACTCTATATCGTTTGGGAATCGGCAGCCATAGTGCCGTCGCTCATTCTCATTGCCCTTTCGCAGGCTCTTATCACGGTGGCTTATTCCTGGCGTATATTTGCGCCGAAATTCTCCTGGAGCCGCGATGTGCTCGGTGCCGGTGCAAGCATGGTGAAGTTGGGGCTGGCTTTCCTCTTTGCCGGAATGTTCGGCAACGGCGCCGACTTCCTCGTGAGGTCGTTTCTCAATAATGTGGGGTCGCAGGATATCCTTGGTCTCTACAATGCCGGCTTCATGATGACTGTCACCTATGCCGGAATGGTGTTCTCGGCTATGGAGAGCGATTACTTTCCGCGTCTTTCTGCGGTGCCGTCGGTAGGTCGCGAGCTCAACGACACCGTGAACCGGCAGATTGAGGTCTCGTTGCTCATCATCTCACCCATGCTTGTGTTCTTCCAGGTGGGCTTGCCTCTGTTGCTGCCTTTGCTCTATTCTCACGCTTTCATGGCCGTGTTGCCCATGATGCAGGTCACCGTCCTGGCCATGTATCTGCGGGCGGTGAAGCTTCCCATTGCCTATCTGCCTCTGGCGCGCAGCGACTCGCGTTCCTACCTGCTCATGGAAGGCATCTATGCAGTAGTTTTCGTGGTACTTGCAGTCGTCTTCTTCCTACGTTGCGGGCTGACGGGGCTTGGCTATGCCCTCACAACAACTGCCGTGCTCGATTTCTTTATGCTCACGTTCTACATGCGCTTCCGCTACGGCTATCGCATCTCCCGTCGTGTGGGTGTTATCGCAGCCTTGCAGATGCCCATTGCCATAGTGGCTTTTGCGCTGACCTTTGTCCAAAACGGATGGATTTATTGGATGGTAGGGCTGCTGATGGCTCTTCTCAGTACAGCAATCTCTCTCTTCCTTTTACGCAACAGAGCTGGAAAGAATGTAGAGTGAAGTGCTATTATAATGGTCTAATTGCCGTCAGCCAACCGTACGACAAATCCTCTCTGAGCTTACCAATCCTTCTGATTCCGGTTCGAATGGAGACTGCTACAATCTTGCCTGTTTATCATAAGCTTGTGACAGACTCCATTGCCGGCTGCTTTACATGAAAGGCAAATGTTGTGTTTGAACCGTAATGGTTATGTTGCGGAACTATAATACGTATCAACCAAATATAAAAATAATGTTTAACTGGGTCAACCAACATTAAAAATAAGACTCAAAGTAGTCAACCAAAAGC
>OMVH01000219.1 GCA_900314365.1 uncultured Prevotella sp.
TCTCTCGATATTACCAAATGCGTCACCCTAAATCTCTTGCTGTTTCTTATAAATTGCTGATTATCAATAATAGTATTTTATCTCAACAAAAAAGCGACGAAGTCGGGAAATGATAGAACTTCAGCCCTTGAATCCCAAATATTTTGACTATCTTTGCATGCCGGGCTTCGCCATCTTTCCTTTTGGTTCGCACTGCTAAGAGGAAGTAGTTGACGGCAATGTTCCGTGGCGACTCACATGAATCAAATTCCAAACTGAATGAAACCATCACTGTCCATAGTTCTGTTCTTTGTATTTCTTCTCTCGGCTGCCTCAGTCCAAGCCCAGCATTGTGAGCTTGAAAAGATGTCGTCGTTTGTCCGTCGCTTGGCTTTGGAAGAGACAGCACGACAGCGTGCGGCACATGCGCCCTCGGCCTTATCTCAGAAGGAGCGCGAGCTCTTTGCCTTTGTCAGCCTGAGTGCGAGTTCAGATTCCGCCCTTACAGCTAATGGTTGTCGTGTGCTCTATCGGCAGGGCGACCTCTGTATAGCTGCTATACCTCTGAACTGTCTGCCCGCACTCTCCTGCTCGGCCCAAGTACGCCGCATTGAAGCCCGCAAAGGCAGCCGTGCACTGCTCGACTCCGTCCGCACCGAGGTCGGGGCAGAGAGCGCTTGGAAGGGGATAGCTCCGCTCACCCAAGCCTTTACCGGACGTGGTGTTGTGGTGGGCGTTCAGGACATTGGCTTCGACCTCACCCATCCCACATTCCGTGATTCCACGCTCCTGCGCACTCGAATCCTTACCCTTTGGGATCAGCTCAGCACCGATACCGTAGGAAGTGCTCTCCCCGTGGGGCGCAGCTATGAGGGCTCCGAAGCACTGCTCAGTCTCGGTCACTCGCGCGACGGCCTCATTATGGCTCATGGTTCACATACCCTCGGCATTGCTGCGGGGAGAGGCTACAACGGGGAGTACAGTGGAATGGCACCTGAGAGCGACATCTGTCTGGTGGCGAATGCCACGTCGGATAATGCTTCGCTCATCGACTCCGCTGACGTCTATAAGTACACCTACGCCCTTGATGCGCTTGGCTTTAAGTATATGTTCGACTATGCCGACTCCCTCGGCAAACCCTGTGTAGTATCCTTCAGCGAAGGCAGTGGCGAGGATCTTCGCGGCGACGACCGTCTCTTCTATGCCATGCTCGACAGCATCACCGGTCCGGGACATATTATTGTGGCCTCTGCGGGCAATAGTGGGGCGCGCCATTGCTATCTGAAAAAGTCAGCTGCTGTGAAGTCACTCTCCACCATTCTCTCCACGTCGGATCGCTCCGGCTCGCTGACTCTTTGCGGACGCGGAGCTTACGGGCTTCGGCTCATCTGCCGTGGCGAGCAAAACGACACTCTCACTGCCACTACCGCCGGAGTGCTCGGCAGTGCCGACTCCCTTCTCACCGACACACTCCGTCTGCGTGGCTCCGATGTCAGCGTCATCGTGGCTGGCTATCCTTCGAGTTTCGATGCTGCTTCCACTGCACTGGAAGTGGTGCTCCGGTCCGACAGACCTCTGAACTCCGGTTTCATCACGATTGAGATGTTTTCTGACACCACCGAGGTGGAGTTGCTCACATCAAGCTTCGAACTTGTCGGTCAGTCGCCTGATTATGTGGCCGGTGAGGCAAGCCACAGCATCCTTTCGCCTTCGAGTGCACCGTCAGTAATCAGTGTCGGGGCCACAAGTTATCGGTCGTATTACACCAACTATCAAGGCCGTGTGGTCAACACCAACCACGCGCAGGGCGGATTACGGGCCTGGTACTCTTCGGTAGGACCCACCTGGGACGGGCGCACCAAACCCGATGTGATGGCTCCCGGCAGCAATATCATCTCCTCCTACAACAGCTTCTTCTTAGAGAATAATCCCAACGACTATCATGTGGCAGCGGATGTGGAACGTTTCAACTTCGGCGGCCGCACCTATGAGTGGAATTGCAATACAGGCACATCGATGTCGGCACCCGTCGTAGCCGGAGTTGTGGCATTGTGGTTGCAGGCCAATCCCCAACTCACCCCAGAGGGAGTGCTGCGTGTTATCAGTCTCACCAGTACACATCCCGACGCGAGCCTCACTTACCCCAACAACTACTACGGCTACGGCCAGATTGACGCCTATGCCGGATTGCTCCACATCCTCGGGCTAACTGGTATCAAGGGACTTGCAGACCATCAACCGGCAGAACTGAAGCTGATTCTTCGTGGTACCACGCTCAGGGTGGAAGCCGACAGCCCTCTCGTCAGGCCGCTGCTACTGCGTGTCTATTCCACCGACGGCCGACAGATCCTCACCAAGCAGTTGCCCGCCGGAGCAGCGATCTATGAGATGGCACTCAGCACACTGCCAGCCGGAGTCTATGCAGTACAGGCCGATGGAGGAAGCACAGAATTGCACGGCTCCACCCTGATAAGGCTATAATCATCATTTTTCGGTATTGTGGCTAAGCTTTTTTGTTATTACCTTTGCATCGTGATTGAAAAATGCTTAGGCAATGTTCCCGGTGGGAGGCTAAGTACTTGATTAGCCATTATTATTTGAGAATCAATTCATAATGTTATTGTATATCGGTGCATAGAGGTCCACTGCGAAGTGGGCCTCGTGACGTTTAGTGGGGTAAGAGATGAAGGCTCATAAAAAAGAAGACCGGAATTGGACAGTAATTATTACTTTTATATATCTTTAGATAAGATATGCTGCACTCGATAATGGAAAGAAAAACCAGTTTTTCTTTGCCATTATTCTCGTTTGCACTATCTTTGCATCATGAAAGTTATATAAAACAAAAGAATACAAAAGCAATGAAGAAAGTAAAGTTTTTACTGTTGGCACTCGCCGCTGTCCTCATGGTGGGCTGCGGCACTTCGCGCACTGTTCCTCTGACGGGGCGCAAGCAGAGTCTCATGGTGACTGACGACCAGGTGCTGAGTCTCTCTAACCAGGAGTACACCCAGTTTATGAAGACGGCCAAGAAGTCGACCAACGAGGCCAACACAGCGATGGTGAAGCGTGTGGGCACTCGTCTGGCCAATGCCGTGGAGACCTATCTGAAGAACAATGGATATGCCAGTGAGATTAGTCAGTATCAGTGGGAGTTCAACCTTGTACAGAACAACGAGGCCAACGCCTTCTGTCTGCCCGGTGGAAAGATTGTGGTCTACGAGGGCTTACTCCCTTACACCAAGACGGAGGCTGCCCTGGCTATCGTTCTCGGTCATGAGATAGCCCATGCTGTAGCCAAACATAGTGCTGAGCAGCTCTCTAAGCAGTACAAGCAGTCGCTGGGCACTCAGGTGGCCAGTGGTATCCTCAGCGCTGCAGGCATTAGCTCGTCGACTATTGAGCTCGGACAGATGGTGGCACAGTACGGCTTCAAGTTCCAAAACCTGAAGTACAGCCGCTCCAACGAGAGCGAGGCCGACCACATGGGGCTCATCTTTGCTGCTATGGCTGGCTACGACCCGCGCGAGGCCATTCCCTTCTGGCAGCGCATGTCGTCGGGCAGCAGCAATCAGGACGATTTCCTGAGTGACCACCCCTCTGATGCTAAGCGAATTGCGGCACTGCAGCAGGAGATGCCCGAGGCTCTGAAATATTACAAGCCCGTGCAGACCGTTACGACGACAAAGACGACAACGAAGAAGACAACGTCGAAGACACGTACCTCGAAGTCACGGAGCCGCAGTAAACGGCGCTGAGAGTGAGCTACGGGACTGCTTCAGCCTGAGCTTCTATCACGAAAAGAATTTTCCACGAGCCTTGACCTTCACGGGGGACGAGACTCGTGGAATTTTCGTTTGTGCGTTTGGGGGATTCCACTTTATGTTTATGGAAACGCTGTTGGGGGAGCGGCTTGTTTCGTCAGATGTTGCCGAGGTAGACGTTTTTGATTCCTGTGGTGTGAGCGATGAGCTCAGCCTCCTTCATAGTCTTTAGTGGAGTGGGGTAGAGGTTCGACATCTTATAGAGTGGAAAGAATCTACTGATGTGCAGAGGTGTGTCAGCCATGCCGTGCCCTACAATCCAGCGGCACATGTCGCGGAACATTTCCGGCTTGTCGTTGACGGTAGGGATGAGCAGATGGGTGAGCTCCACCCAAACGCCAGCTTCTTTCATCTTCAGAATGGTGTTCAGCACCGGCTTCAGACTTCCTCCGGAGACCTTACGGTAGATATCGTCGCTGAATGATTTCAGGTCTACATTGGCCGCATCGAGCCAGGGCAGCAGGTCAGCGAGTGGTTGGGCGTTGACATAGCCGGCTGTGACCAGTACATTCTTCATGCCTTTGGCGTGGGTCGCCTTCGCCGTGTCGACGACGTATTCCAAGTAAGTCAGGGGCTCCGTATAGGTGTAGGCGATGATGTCGAGACCTTTGCGCTCGGCTAACGCCACTACGTCCTCGGGATTTAATTCATAGGCTTCAGTCTGTGAGGGTTTCACCTGAGAGATTTCAAAGTTCTGGCAATTCAGGCAGTGGAAATTGCATCCTGTACACGCCAAGGAGAGACATTGGCTGCCAGGATGAAATTGTCGGAGCGGTTTCTTCTCTATAGGGTCAATGGCAACAGCACAGGGGTGACCATAGACTTCGCTGTAGAGGATTCCGCCTTCGTTGATACGGCTTTTGCAGAGGCCTCTCTTTCCCGGGCCTATCAGGCAGTTGTGCGGACAGAGCGTACAACGCACGCCCTTTTCCGGCAGTTTCTCGTAATACAGTGCTTCTTTCATAAGAATTAAAGTTATTAAGAGTCTGCGCAAATTTACTCTTTTTGCCCGAATTCGCGAAGCAAAAGCATAGAAAATTGTTGGCGGAGTCTTTTTTCTGCTTTTCCCGTATCTTCTTTGTCATTCCTCTCGTTTGCACTATCCTCAAATATTCACTGCAGGGCGCGGCCCTTGTGGCCTTCTGTATCCAGTGAAT
>OMVH01000129.1 GCA_900314365.1 uncultured Prevotella sp.
TGGGCATCTCGAAGAGATGCACGTAACCCCAGCCGAGCGAAGCGAGCCTGGGGATGGAGAATCATGCAGGCAGGGCCGGCCTCGAAGAGGTCGTGGGCATCTCGAAGAGATGCACGTAACCCCAGCCGAGCGAAGCGAGCCTGGGGATAGAGAATCATGCAGGCAGGGCCGGCCTCGAAGAGGTCGGGAGCATCTCGACAGAGATGCGAGTAATCCGTAAAGAGTAGAACGGCGTACTTAAGTAGCAAGTAGCCCCAAAAGGAGTTCTTGGTTTTATTCATTCCAGCAACCTAAAACGCTCCTCTACCCAATCATCCAGAGAAACACGGAACTCAAAGGCATGCTCTACAGCCAACCCAAGCAACAAACTTTGCAACCAATTCCCGGGAAAGAATCAAGAACGGCGAACACGAAATGAAAATAAAAGGAATAGAAATATAATTCTCTGATATTTCCTCAAACAAAATAACATTTTATAATTTTTCTTTAGCTTTTTCTTTGAAATAAAAATAAGAATTATTATTTTTGCAGTCGTTGACAGAATGGCTATGCGGGCAGAAAGCTTCCCTACCTGCACGCCAAGAAACGATAAAGAGGAAGCACAACTTTATTAAACTAAAGACTATGAAAGGTATCTTTACATGGCTTTTGCTGTGCTTCTGTTTGTTTCCACTTGCGGGACAATCACAGAGCAGCGTGACTTCCGTCTTGCAGAAAAGCAAGCCGGCAGTGACACGGCCGCGTCAGATGACAAAGGCATTGTCCGACAGTCTGCAGGCCGCAGCCTTAGAGACGCAGAAGTACATCGCAGCCAAGAAAGCCCATGTGGACGCCCTCGCCGGCCACGGCATCTATGTGCCGTTGGGCGAAGAGGTGAGCATGGCAAAAACACTACCTGAAGCCCGGAAGGATGTCTGGAAGGCGGCCTCACCCGGCATGCGCTACAAGGTTGCAGGCACTCCACGCCGCAAGACTGCTGGCAAGATTGTGCTGGGCAACTATGCCTCGCGTGACTCCAGTCGCTACGAAGGCCTCTTGGGCTCCTACATGAAGCTCATCCAGGACAGCACCGGGCAGTATTGCATGACGGGAGTCTACAGCTGGGACGACACGCTGAAGGTGAACTTCGACGCTGCTGCCGGAACGGTAACCATTCCGCCGCAGGTGCTCACAACGTCAGGCACTCAGAAGATTTACTTCTATGCTGCCGACTGGACAAAGAACATCTACTACCCCGACGCCAATGTAACGGGCACAGTCGACGCCTCGGGCATCATCAACATCGGCAGCTGGGGCATCTTCCGGCCTAATAACGATGGCACGGCAAGTATCTACAACGGCTTCTCGAGGAGCACGTGGCGCCCCACTGAGGACAACACATCGTACGTGACTCTGAAGAGCAGCGGAAAGGAAGGCAACAGCGTCTCCTATGCCACCACCGTGGAGCAGACAGGCCCCCGCGAGGTGGTTATCATGAACTTCGCCAATAACGGCAAGTCGGTCTACGGACGCATCACCAGCGACAAGCGCGTGATTGTCAGTCCGCAGCTCATCATGACCAACTTGTTCTATGGCAAGTTCCTCTGCTTCAAGCTCGACTCCACGGGCAAGAAGATTGCGCCCGACGATAATATCATTGGTGTCTACTCCGACGATGGCACCATCAGTTTCGGCAACTGGGCCGTGGCGGATCAGAGTTCCCACACGCGTGTGGCACTCCGCACGACACGCTACACCGTCCACACCGACGCCGTCATCAAGTGGCCGGAAGCAGTAGTAGCCAACTTCGAAGGCGAAGGCACCAAGGCTTCACCTTATTTAATAAAGACCTATTCCGACCTTGAGGCTCTAGCTGAAAGCGTAGAGTCGGGCAACACCTATCAGGGCAAATACCTGAAGCTGAACGCCGACATCGATCTCTCGGCTGTACAGGGCTATCTGCCCATCGGCAACCATACGAACCAGTTCCTCGGTACCTTCGACGGTGGCGGCAAGACCCTCAGTGGTCTGAACATCGTCAACCGCGGCGGCAACTACTACGGCCTCTTCGGTTCGCTGGGCGAAGGCTCAGCTGTAAAAGACATCACCATCAAGAACTTCACCATCAAGGGCTCGGGCAGCTACGCAGGCACTCTGGCCGGTGAGAGCTATGCTTCCATCGACGGTGTGAAAGTAAGCGGAACTACGCTGACCATCACGGGAGCCTATGTCGGTGGACTCACAGGCATGTCGTTTGGCTCTGTGAACAACTCCTACTATGAAGGCAACATCAGTGCCTATGGCTCTGTGGGCGGTCTCTGCGGTTACTCCTACGGACCAGTGAAGAACTGCCACGTCACGGGTATCGTCAGAATGCCGGGCACTGTGAACGCTTCGGCAAACAACGACATCGGCGGACTGGTAGCCATTGCTTCCCGACGCGCAGGCAACGACTCCACATGGACCAACAACTACTTCAGCGGAGCCATCCTCGACGAAACGGGCTACTCTTCTGCCGGCGGACTTACGGCCTTCGCCTATGACATAGCCGTAAGCAAGTGCTTCAACACGGGTATGATTTCAACATCAAGGCTCAACGGTACTGACGACAGGGCTACGGGTGGTCTCTGTGGCAACATCCTGCACTCCACTTTCACTGACTGCTACAATGCAGGCACCATCCTCAAGAGCGGAACGAGCGACAAGGTGGGTGGTCTGGCAGGCAATCTCTCAATGATGATGAGTAGTGTAGATGGCCCAATTAACCTGAGCCACTTCACGAACTGCTACAACTCCGGAAGCCTCTACTACTCGCCATCAGTAGAAAACAACCACGCCGGTGTCTGGGGTGCTGAGACCGTCATGGACGGCTATCACCCAGGAGAGCACTTTTTAACAAACTGCTACAACGACAAGGTGTCCACAGCCCTGAAAGACTCTCTCTTTGGCAAGACTACCTCTGAACTCACCGACGGCACACTGCCCGAGGGCTTCAGCAGCGAAACATGGCAGGCTCAGAAGAATTGCTACCCTGTGTTGAAAGCTCTGGCTTCAACAACAGCCTCAAAGGTGAGCGCCGCCAACATTATGTTCAAGAATGAAGAGACACCGAACAAGTTCAAGCACACAGCAGGCATCCACTATGACAGTAGCCTCAAGGCTCGCATCCTCGATTCCGAGAAGGGGTATGTCACTGAGGACGACAACATGAAGGTGAGTGCCGACTCCATCTACGTGAAGAGCAACTACGCCACGGAGATGTTCACCATCGGTACTACCGACAACTTGCAAATGCGCGTCTACCGTCTCGCCATCGTGCCTCAGGTGTTCGAGGGCGAAGGTACCAAGGCCTCGCCTTACCTCATCCGTAACAAGGAGGACTTCAAGAAGCTCAACGAGGCCGTCTATGTCTACGCACAGCCTCACGAGGGCGACTACTTCCTCATGACTAACGACATCGACTTCGAGCGCGCCAACGACTTCCACGGTGTTGGCTACGGCGAGAACGCCCGTACGACACTGCGCGAGTTCGACGGCGACTTCAACGGTGGCGGCCATCGCATCAAAGGCCTCTATGTGAAGTCCTACGCTTTCGACGCTCAGGGCAAGACCGTGACCGACTCGCTCTACAACTACGGAGCTCTCTTCCGCATCTTGGGCAAGTACGGCAGCATCCACGACCTCGTCATCGACAAGGACAACGACTTCTATATCTACTCTCACGGAGGTGCCGTTGCAGGCTACGTCATGGGTAAGGTATACAATGTGAAGAACTATGCCAACATCTATGGCTACGATGACTTCATCGGTGGCCTCACGGGTACCGTGGGAGAGTATGGGCAGGTGAGCAACTGCTACAACGCAGGAAAAGTCTACTACAGCTCCAACAACGGCGGCGGTATCGCCGGCAACAACTTAGGTCTCATCGAGAAGAGTCAGAACGACGGCGACGTGACAGGCAGTAAGTATGAATATGGCACCCAGATAACCGTACACCGTGCCGCCGGTGGTATCGCGGGTATCAACCAGGGTATCATCAACGACTGTGTCAACACAGCCACTGTCACGGCCAGCACTCGCACGGGCGGTATCGCAGGCTACTCCTACCTGGGTACGGCCAACCGCAATCTGAGCACGGGTATCGTTATCCAGACAACCAACGAGACCAGCGAAGGCGGTCTTGTCGGTGAGGAGTCGACGACAGGCTGCATCTACAGCGGCAACGTCTACGATGCTTCCATCAACGTTAAGGGCGGTGTCATGGGTTCCCGCAAGGACGGCTGCACGGGTGTCTCCACAGCATCCCTTGTCAGCGGAACACTTCCCGAAGGTCTCACCGACTCACTCTTCGCTACCGAAGCCGGAAGCTATCCTGTGCTCAAGGCTTTCGCCAACGAAGAGGCTACAAAGGCTCTGCGAAAGATGTACGCCAAGTTTGCCGACAACACAGAGCGCACCGACATTCAGAAGCCGGTGGAGCTATCACAGGCCGACGGACTCCAGTGGACCCTTACCACAGGCAAGAACTACACGATAGCCAACAGCACACTGTCGCTGACAAGCATCTCTGACGACGACGTTGCCTCCGACACGCTGACGGCAACACTCGGCAGCGCTTACAAGAAGGTGCTCTACATCGCCTCCATACCGAAGATTCTGCCCGGACAGGGCACCAAGGATGCTCCCTTCGAAATCAAGACCAAGGACGACCTGAACAAGGTGGCCGACTTCATTGACAAGACGGGAACAACCTTCAAGGGCTATTACTTCAAGGTGATGAACGACATCGACTACGCGGCAGACTCCCTGCACGTACTCTCGATGGGCAGTAACGCTTTTAACGGTGACTTCGACGGTAATGGCAAGACCATCAGCGGGTACCAGTACTCCAACACCAAGTACAAAGTGGGTAGCTATGTGGGCTTCTTCGGTTCGATAGGTTCCGACGGATACGTTCACGACCTGACGCTCAACGGCAAGATAAATATCAACAGCTACGGCGGCGGATTCGTGGGCAAACTCTACGGTAAGCTCTACAATGTGGTCAACAAGGGCACCATCACCACCAGCAGCTCCACAGCCTATGTGGCAGGCATCGCAGGCGACGTGCTCGCTGGTTCCGTCATCGACCACGCCAAGAACGAGGCCAATATGAAATTCACGGGTACCTACTGTGCAGGCATTGCAGCAAGAATGTATGAAGGCTCAACGATAAAGAACTGCGTCAACGAGGGCGAACTCAGTACGAGCAAGGCTTACATGGCCGGTATAGCAGCCTACATGATGACCGGAGGTTCCGTGGACAGCTGCTCCAACAGTGCAAAGCTCACGAGCACATCTTCGGGCTTAGCCGGCATCGTAGCCTCTGTGGCTGCCCATCCTTACAGCATCACGAACTGCTCCAATACGGGCGACCTCACGGCTTCATCGTCTGTTGCAGGTATTGTCACAACAATTACGGCCAAGGCGGAGGGCCTGCTGAAGAACTGCTTCAACACAGCTTCCATTACGGGCAAGTCGAGTGTGGCCGGTGTGGCCTGCGAGATTGGTGCTGGCACCACTATCTCCTACTGCTACAACACGGGCAGCGTCACTGCTACAAACGGTGGCTATGCCGGTGGAGTGATAGCTAAGCTGAATGCCGGATTCGGCACGACCGCTACTACCTATCACACGGCCGCAGACCACCTCTACAACACGGGAGACGTGAGTTCAACAAAGGGCAGCACAGGCGGTGTCTTCGGCGACATCTCCGGCGACGACGGTGTGCCTCATATCACCGACAGCTACAATCTCGGAACTGTGCTTAGCAGCTACACTTCCTCGAGTGTCACCGACGTGGCCGGATTTGCCGGAAGCACCGACGGCATCATAGAGCGTTGCTGGAATGCAGGCGACGTCTCGTGCGAAGGCTTCGGAGCAGCCGGCTTCGCCAGCATTGGCGGTCCAGTAGTCACAGACTGCTTCAACGTGGGCAACGTGGAGGCTAACGCCACTAAGAAGACCAGCAAGTCGCTCGGTACCGCAGGAGGAATGTGGGGCTACGGACGTGCTGTACTCAATAGTTGCTACAACATGGGCAACGTGACCGGACCCAGCATGGTGGGTGGCATCGAAGGCGCTGCTTTCAGCGAGTCGGGATTCACCAACTGCTACAACGCCGGACTCGTCACTGCTACGACCGACGATTCCAAGGCTTCGAACCTTACTTGGATTTCGGATATCGAGGATCTCGACACGATAGCCAACAACTTCTTCGACATGAGTGTCAACAAGGAGTTCGAAATCGACAGTCGCATCGGCATGAAGGGCCTCACTACAGCCCAGCTGTACAATGCAACGGCTCTCGGCGACCACTACGCCTACAACCGTGCCGCCTATCCTGTGCTGAAGAGCATTGAGGAGAAGGCCGTAATGAACTTCTTCGCTGCCGACACGCTCTTTGCTGAAGGCGACGATGCAAGTCACGTCACAAAGCCTTTCTACGTGGGTAATCTCGACAGCGTCAGCTGGACATCCTCACCCAACATCACTATCGCCGACGGTGTTGCCAGCGGTACCGTAGGCAAGGGATGGGTGAAGAAGACCACGACCTTCAAGGGTATGACCTACGAGAAGACCTACGAGGTGAACATCACAATGACTACTGGTATCAACGCTATAGAAACAGCTGACAACGGCGAACTCGACAAGACTAAGCCAATGTACAACGTCTCTGGCCAGCGCGTCAACTCTGACTATCGCGGCGTGGTCATCCAGAAAGGAAAGAAGTTCATCCTCAAGTAATCTTCTACCGAAAGGGGAAAGGCATTATCGCTGAACATTCAAGGCCGGCTGTCCGTCATCGGGCAACCGGCCTTTCCTGTTCCATTCAACAGACATCAGACCTACTTTGAATTTATCTATACGCATGCGTCTGAAGTTATGCAGCCTATCTGCTACACTCAAAACCGTCACAGACAGCTTCTTCGTCTCGCTTCTATCATCATTGCAAGTGCGGGGAAGTATAGGGATTTCCCTATGTTAATATAGGAAAAAACCACAATCATGACAGATATTTTGTGCTATCTTTGCGTGAAGTTTTAAAGGGAACGATTATGAGAAAAGGGTTAGTTATAGCAGTCAGCACAGCAATGTTGCTGAGCAGCTGCGGGACTTACGAAGGTTCCGGAGCCTATGCAGGTGCCACGTTGGGCTCCATCTTAGGTTCTGCCATAGGAGGTCTCAGTGACGGTCCCCGTGGCTCCGACCTCGGCACGCTTATCGGTACGGTGGGTGGTGCGGCTGTAGGTGCTGCCATAGGTGCCAAAGCCGACCAGCAAAGAGCCGAGGACCTGCAACAATACCAGCACGACAAGGCCGAGCGCGCTGCCGCAAGGGCACGCCGCCAGCAAAGCTACCAGCCGCAAGAGAATTCAGGCCAACAGTACAACGCCCAGCCTCAGAGCAACAACAACAGCACCACTGATTACAGCGAGGAAGGCAAAGAGCAGAGCGGGTTCGATGCTACCAACAGCGGCGACGACCGCATCTATGACTTCAGCAGCTCTGACTACACCGGCAACTACAGCGCACAGAAGCCCTCTGTAACCATGCCAGCCAACTCAAGTGTGAGCCGCATTGCAGGGCACCTCACCTACTCGCCTGCCATAGAAGTGAGGAACGCACGCTTCGTGGACGACAACGAGAATGGCACCATTGAGCGAGGAGAGCTCTGCAAGATTATCTTCGAGGTGATGAACCAAAGTAATTCCACCGTACGCGATGTCATACCCAATGTCGTGGAGACGACGGGCAACCGTCATATCTACATCTCACCGAGCATACACGTGGAAGAGATAGAGCCGGGAAAAGGTATCCGCTACACCGCAATGGTGAAGGCCGACAACCGTTTAGGCAATGGCAAAGTGAAGTTCTGCGTAAGCGTCCTTCAAGGAAACAACGAAATCTCAAAGGTGTCGGAATTCAATATTCCAACGCACAAATAACATCTGCTGAAACCTGCATACCCTGAGGTATGTGGGCTTCAGTATTTTCTATACCGACAGTCCGTAGCTGTCACTTAAACAAATCTTCGCTCCAATTCTTTATTCTACTGAAGATGCGGCTGATATTGTTCTCAGCCGGCTCGTTCTTGTTAGTCTGGCGCTTCGATTTCACCGGGCTCTTCTGCGGAGCATGGGCAGCACTCTTGTGCTGAGCACGCACTTTCGGCTTTGACTGTCTGATGTTCGAAGCATCGGCATCCGAATCATCCGACTTGTCGTCGCCGATGTCTTTCCACTTGTCAATGAAGCTATAGCCAGCCTCAGTAACCTCAAAGTCCATCTCCGGAAGTTCTATACGCTGGTTCATTGACGCCGGAATCTCAGCCATGCCCACCGGTTCAACCTCTACAATGGCCACACCATGTCCAAGGATACCCAATCTTTCAGCCGCGCTCCAAGAGAGGTCAATGATGCGTCCCCGGGCAAAAGGGCCACGGTCAGTGACGCGTACCACCACCTCATTGCCATTAGCCGGATTCGTCACCCTAAGAAGAGTGCCGAAGGGATAAGAGCGATGTGCGCAAGTGAGACTGTCGTGATGGATTCTCTCACCACTGGCCGAACGTGCTCCAGTGGCTCGTTTAGAATAAAACGTAGCTTTTCCTCTCTGCACTTGAGCGTGCAGAGGGGAAACAGCCATTAATGCGAAGAAAATTAATACTAAGTTTTTTCTCTTATATTTCATCTGTTAAATTTAGACGATACCTTGGGCCATCATCGCGTTGGCTACCTTCATGAAGCCAGCGATATTGGCACCTTTGACGTAGTCGACGTAGCCGTCGGCCTGTCTGCCATACTTGACACACTGCTCGTGGATAGAGTGCATGATGAAGTGCAGCTTCTCATCGACCTCGTCCTTGCTCCAGTGGAGCCTCATGGAGTTCTGCGTCATCTCCAGACCCGATGTGGCCACGCCACCGGCGTTGACGGCCTTACCCGGTGCGAAGAGCTGATGAGCCATTACGAACTTCTCCACAGCCTCTGCCGTGCAGCCCATGTTGCTCACCTCAGCCACACAGAGCGGGCGGTTGGCAAGTATCATGTCAGCATCCTCTCCGTTGAGCTCGTTCTGCGTAGCACACGTAAGATAGATGTCGGCTTTCTGCTCCCACGGCTTGCGTCCGCTGATGAATTCAGAACCGGCAAACTTCTCTGCGTAAGGAGCACACACGTCGTTGCCACTCTCACGGAGCTCGAGCATATACTCGTTCTTCTCACCTGAGATACCGGCCGGATCATAGATGTAACCATCAGGACCACTGATAGTGATGACCTTCGCTCCGAGTTCGGTAGCCTTTTTCACTGCACCCCAAGCCACATTTCCGAAGCCACTGAGAGCAACCGTCTTGCCCTTCATGTCGAGTCCGTGGGTGCGGAGCATCTCGTTGACAAAGTAGAGAGCACCATAGCCTGTGGCCTCCGGCCTGAGGATACTGCCACCCCACTCCATGCCCTTGCCGGTGATGACACCGCCATGGAACTGACTCGTGAGCTTCTTGTACTGTCCGAAGAGGAAGCCTATCTCACGGCCTCCCACACCGATATCACCGGCGGGAATGTCCTCATCGGGCCCAATATATTTGTAGAGTTCGCTCATGAAAGCCTGGCAGAACCGCATTATCTCAGCATTGCTGCGACCACGCGGAGCAAAGTCCGAGCCACCCTTGGCACCACCCATAGGAAGCGTGGTGAGCGCATTCTTAAAGGTCTGCTCGAAGCCAAGGAACTTCATGATGGACAAGTTCACCGACGGATGGAACCTCAGTCCACCCTTGTAGGGGCCAATGGCACTGTTGAACTGCACTCTGTAGCCGATGTTCACCTGCACCTCTCCCTTGTCGTCAACCCAAGGCACGCGGAACTCAATGACACGCTCAGGCTCGACGAGGCGCTCTATAATCTTAGCCTTCTCAAATTCGGGATGCTCGTTGTAGACATCGGCTATCGACAGCAGCACTTCCCTCACGGCTTGCAAATACTCCGATTCACCTGGATGCTTAGCCTCCAGGGCTTGCATAATCTTTTCAACTTCCATAGTAGATTTATTTAAAAGTTAGTGTTCTT
>OMVH01000169.1 GCA_900314365.1 uncultured Prevotella sp.
ACTTTCGCGTTTCTTTTTCTTTACAAACTTCATGACGACCTTTGATTTTTGATACGCTTTTTCGGGCCGAAGTCAAACAAGTGTGCAATGCGATTTCAGCAACCCAGCTATCGTAAATGTGTTCCTCTGCAGTCAGTGCTCTTATGGCAGGAAGCACACTACACCAAGCAGTAAAAACAGTTTCGAAACCATCGGATTTCCTTCGATTCATCCCATCGGGCGCCAGCTAACGCTACTTATCCTCTCTGAGCAGTGGATGACACACTTTCGGAACTTGGATAATGACAAATACTATGCTCATTGAAAACGGACTCACATATTATGATAATTGTCCAAAATCATATGGTCAAACATATGTTGTTCAAATGTCTAACATATGTATGACGTGGTTTAACGCTTTGTCTGACTACTTTAAGGCTTATTTTTAATGAGGGTTGCCCCGATTGAACTTTATTTTTATAATTTGTTGATATATCTGCGGCTTAGTCACGGTTATGGTTGACACAGCCATTGCGTTAGCAAAAAATATTACAGAACAAGAGAGGGTATCTTGTATTCGAAGCAGGTATTCATTCGACAAGCAAGTGCCGTTTGTGTTTTTTAACGCCGGCTGTTTGCATGTTTTTACTGAATGTGGTAGCTTTGCATTCGTACAGCCTTTTGGGTTCGGGCAGAAGCAACGCCCAGCTTATCAATTATGTAAAACATTCAACAACAATAGGATATGAAAAAGCTCATACTATTCTTAGCATGTATGCTGTTGGCAGTCAAAAGCAGCGCTCAATTGGGCAACAACGGCTCGATCAACGGGCCGTTTGTCGTGCAGACGTCGACTGTGGCGGTCAGAGGCATCACTTATTCCACAACAGCCATGTATGGCAACAACGGCACCATGCTTGTGGCTGTGCTCTACTACGATGCGGGGTTCGCAGTGAGTGCAGCTCCTGGCACCCTTGCCATTGCACCGAATGCCATGCTGAAGGCAAACAAGACGCAGAATATATCCCATCTCTACCTGCCATCGACCGTAATGACACTCTATCCCACCTCATTGCTTTGCAACTATTATAATGATACTAACAGCATCGGCAGCTGGGTGCAGACACAACCTCTCATAGACATCACCGACGACATCGGCATTGCAACATCTGTCAGTGCCCCACCATCTGAGCCCGACAACACGACCGCTGAAGAAACGGCGCGATACAACTTGCAAGGCCAGAAACTCGATAAACCTCAGCGCGGCATCAATATCGTCAAGATGTCAGACAACACGGCACGCAAGACAGTCGTCAGATAGTGAGCTGTTCTTCGGAATCTGCAGAATGTCAGCGGCAACTTTCCGGGGTTTTCAAAAAGTACCATGCGTAATTGGTAATTGCCTATGAACAGGGGAGCCAATTATGCCGGCCGTGTGCGGAGTATCTGACGGTGCAAACCCATAAGAACCCTGGTTGCGGTCTTCATCCCAATATGAATCAGGACTGACAGTCCAACGATTCTTGCTAATTATCATGGATTTAAGAAGTGAATGCTATGAGACGACTGATGAATATGCTTTTCCTGCTCAGTCTTGTGCTTTCAGCCGAAGGCCGTACCATCCGTTTCTGTCCCAACGGTGATACCGACCGTACTGCTGAGGTCGTGCATGCTCTGCGCAGCGTGAGTTCCGGTGACCATGTCGTTTTTGAACGTGGCATCTATCATTTCCATCCCGAGTCAGCCGAACAGTTGTGGCTCTATCCCTCGAACAACACCGGCGGCAGAAAGCAGGTGGTCTTTGTCTTTCGTGACCTTAAGAATATAGTAGTCGACGGTTGCGGGTCGACATTCGTTTTCTACGGCCGCGCTTTCCCCTTTGCCTTTCTCCACTGCCAGAATGTCAAGGTGCAGAATCTCACAGTGACCACACGCTATCCGTGGGCGGTGAGCTTCGACGTGCAAGAGAAGGATGACAAAGGTTTCCGCGTGAGGTTGGGCCGCGAAACCGACTACCGTATAGACCCACGGTGCAATGTCTGTTTCTTCCTTGGTGGGGATTCTCTTGACAGCAAGGCTGGCCGCATCTCTATGCACGCCCTTGATGGCTTCTTGGTCAACTATCTCATGACACCCGACGCCGTGGGCAACAAGGATGAATTCCCTGCCCGTTTCGTGGGTGTCAGGGCGACCGACTGCGGCAACCACGAGGTACGCTTTAGTTATTACGGCGATGCTCATCCAAAAAGCGGCGAGCTGCCTTACCGCGTTGGACAGCCTGTGGTGCTCAATCTGGCCGAGAAACGTCTCTCTGTAGCTTTCTTCTTCGACGGTTGCAAGGGGGTGAAGGTCCGGCATCTGTCTGTGAACCGCTTTGGTGGAATGGCTTTCGTGGCCCAGCGCAGTGGAGATATCAGTTATCGGCAAGTGAGGGTTATGCCTGTCAAAGGGGAGCCGGTATCGGTGACAGCCGATGTTTTCCAGTGTATCAATTGCTATGGAAGAGTGACCATTGAGCAGTGTCAGGTGGGTTATTCGCTCGACGATGCTGTCAATGTGCATGGCGACTATCTCGTAGTGACCGCTGCTTACGGCCATAAACTGCAGTTGCGGGCCATGCATTTGCAGCAAGAAAACTTCTTCCCATACCGGCCTGGTGACCGGCTCGAATTCACAGAGCCCCATTCGCGCCGAGTCGTGGGCAGAGCCCGGGTGACGGACTTGAGCGCTGGCGACAGTACTGATAGCTATCGCTGTACACTGACCGTTGATACACTTGTTGACGGTATTGCTAGGGGCACGCTCGTGGAGAATCTTTCACTCTGTCCGGACATAACTTTAAGCGACAACGTCTTTACTCATTTTCCCGGTATCAGGCTCTCCGGTCGTGGCCGCATCAGATACGAGCACAACAATGTGAGTCACTGCATGTCGGCTCTTGAGGCTTACGATCTGGCAGAGTACTGGTATGAGTCGGGGCGTTGCTCCGACATACTCATTCAGGACAACCACTTTGAGGACTGCAATGCAATGGGTGGAACAGCATTCCTGTCATTTGGTGTGTCAGGCTGGGGGAGTGATGCTCCTAAGATTCATGATCGTGTGGTGTTGCGCCGAAATATCTTTATCGGAGCACGGCAGAAGTATCTGGTGGAAGGCGTAAAGTCGTTTACGAATGAGGATGTTTCTGCCTCTGGCCACTGACAACACAAACGTGAGTACATACGTTTCCTTCACTGGATGCCGACGGTAAACCGCTCAATACCGACCGTTTGTCGTACAGGCTTATCGTTGATGACAAGCGCTGCATCAACTTCTTTGCCAATCACAAGACGATGGCTATTGTGAGCGTCTGCCGAATGAACAGAATGGTGAATGTGAGCAAGCACTACGTATACGACGTGTTCTCTCAAAGCGGAGTACAAGTTCGGGGTAATTACTGTAGGGGATATACCGGTCAGGAAAAAAGAGTGTGAAGGAGAAGTGGCAATGGACTATTCGGTCAATGCTTCTGCCACAGCCTTTTCTACATCCTCCATGTCCTGTGTAGGTTCAAAGCGGGCCAGCACCTTTCCGTGTCGGTCGACGAGGAATTTGGTGAAGTTCCATTTGATGTCCGGGCTTTCTTTATAGTTCTTGTCCCTTTTCTTGGCAAGTTTTCCCAACATCATGGCCTTTAGTCCTTTACCGAATCCCTTGAAGCCCGATTGGCTCTTGAGCCAGGTGTAGAGAGGTGCCTCACCCGTACCGTTGACTTCTATTTTGTCCATTTGCGGGAAGCTAATCGCGTATTTGCCCGTACAGAATGAGTGGATTTGTTCGGATGTGCCGGGAGCTTGCTCGTTGAATTGGTTGCATGGAAAATCGAGGACGACGAAGCCTTTGTCTTTGTATTTCTCGTAAATGCTTTCCAGTTGCTTATACTGTGGCGTGAAGCCACACTGCGTAGCTGTGTTTACAATGAGCATCACTTTACCGCTGTCCTGCCGCAGCGGATAGTCGTTGCCTTCATAGTCCTTCACTGTGAAACTATAGATGCTTGTTTGGGCACTGGCTGCTGAGAATGTCATGAGCAGGAAAAGGATCATGAGTTTTGAGAACATCTTCATATCTGTCTGTATTAATGATTAGGCTGCAAACATACTCATTTCCTTGCAGACAGGCAAGAAAACCATAGGGGAAAAGCTACTGTCAACAAAAAAAGGAACGTCTGCAACGCCCCTTTCTTTTGTGACTCCGCTGGGATTCAAACCCGGAACCTTCTGATCCGTAGTCAGATGCTCTA
>OMVH01000192.1 GCA_900314365.1 uncultured Prevotella sp.
GCTGTGAGATCGTCGTCCCGAGCAAGATAAGCCGCCGCATGAGTCCGGCTGAAACCATGAGCATCGGCTCAGGCATTGCCAGCATTGCGGCTATGATTGCCACTATTGTAAACCTCGTGAAATAACAACCCGCCCCCCCTACATAACGGGTGCTCCCCTGCACCCAGCTCAGGCAGATGTCTCTGCGGCTCCAAGCAGCCCTAAGCGGTCACACCTCCTCGGCTCCGCCACCCTGGCGGCAGCACCCTCATCTAACGGATGAGGGGAGGAGAAGGTGTAATCAATAATTACCGAGGCATCTGAAAACAGTTTGACACGTAATCCTCAGGACACAGACCGGCAGGCATAGAGGGTCTACACAAAAAGGCCTTTAACGCTACTTATCCGCTCCAGCAATCGATTGGCTCACCCCGCGTATCATTTAAGTTCCTCCTATGACTGAAAGTTTAGAAGACCAGCAAGTGCGGTTTGCTGTTATTGCGATAGAGGCTGCAGCAAAGAAAATGGGCATTTCTCCTTCTGAGATTTGTCAAAGATTGGACAAGTATAATCTCATAGAAGACCGTCTATTCAAGTACTACGATACCTTACACACACAAAGTCAATCTTACGTAGCGGATGACATCATAGAAACGCTCAAGAATTACGAAGAAGATGAAAGGTGACTTATTGTACCATGGATCTTTACAAATCGTAGAGCAGCCACTTGTAGATATTGGCCGTAGCGACCGGGATTTTGGGAAAGGTTTCTACACGACTGACATACAAGAGCAGGCTGAGAAATGGGCGAAGACCTTACAAAGTAGAAGGAGAGACAAGCCTGTTGCATACATCAACGTCTATCGATTTGACAAGATGGCATTTGCATCATCCACCTTCAAGACTTTAAGGTTTGAGAACTATGATATAAAATGGCTCAATTTCATTTGCCAGAGCCGACAAGGTAAAAGGCCATGGGACGGTTACGATTTCATAGAAGGAGGTATTGCCAATGACAGTGTCATTGATACTGTGGAAGCTTACATGACCGGCATTATGGACGCAAGCACAGCCTTAGGAAGACTGACTTTCCATAAGCCCAACAACCAGATTTGTATCCTAACCCAAGAAGTAGTGGATAGGTTCGTTACCTTCAAAGCATACATAGAAATTAAATAACAGGCAATGTTAGATTTCACTTTTCATAGAAAGATTGCTCGGATAATCAAAATGTTGGCAGACACCTTGCATGTAAACTTGCCACGTGCCATCAGCATCTTTTACCGCACGGATACCTGCAGACTCATGCACGACCCTACAACTCAGCTCCACACAATGAGCGACACTTACATTCTGAATGATGTCATCGCAGAGCTTAGGGAGAAACAGGGATGAAAGCATAGACAGATACCACGGCAATAATGTCTAATAGATTTGGCTCAAATAAAATCCAAAATGGTATAAGATCGAAATGGCTGCAAAAAATGTCATTCAAACAACCCAAAAAAGTCAACGTCATTAGACTATAATAGTAAAATCATTATACGCTCAAGACAAAACATTATGGGGGCACAAACAGAAAACATACAATTATCAACTCAAGGTAAAAACACCAATGAGATCAGAAAAGTAGACTACCACAGAGTCTTTGCAGAGATATGGAAACGGCGTAAACTATACTACATCGTTCTCCCCATAACGTTTGTAATCTCCGCTGTATACATTTTTTCCATTCCTCGCACCTATGAGACAAGTACCGAGATGATTCCAGAGGTAGAGAGCAAATCTATGAGCGGCAATAGTTCACTCAGTGCTCTAGCATCAAACTTTGGCTTCGATCTCAGTGGCCTTGAGACACAAGATGCCATTCAGCCACTACTCTATCCAGACTTGCTAAACGACAACGGTTTCATATCTCAGATGTTTTCGTTCAAAATTAAGACTGCCGATGGAAAAATTTCCACCGACTATTTTACGTACCTGACAAAATATCAGCAGGCACCTTGGTGGTCTGCCATCATGTCATCTGTAAAGGGACTGTTCAAAAAAAACGAGCCCAAGAAGTTGGCTCACGTCTTCGATCCCTACCATCCGACCAAGGAAGAACAGGATGTTATGGGACTGATACGAAGCCAGCTAAAAATTGACATTGACAAGAAAAATGGTTCTATTTTCATTCGCACAGCAGCACAAGACCCTCTGGTAGCAAAGATCGTAGCAGACTCCACGATGGGCCTTATGAAAGATTTCATCACCAAGTATCGTACCAACAAGGCCAGGGCTGACGTAGAATATTATAAGAAACTGCGAGATCAGGCCAAAAACAAATATGAACGTCAGCGTAGGGTTTACGGTGCTTATGCAGATGCAAATACAGACATAGTTCTTCAAAGCTACAAATCTAAAGAAGAAGATCTTGAAAATGAAATGCAGCTTCTTTACAACAATTATTCTCTCTTAAGCGCACAATATTCTACGGCAGTCGCTAAATTGCAGCAGAAGACCCCAGTTTTCATTCTCATTCAAGGGGCATCTGTACCCATAAAGGCTAGCAAGCCCAAACGAATGATATTTGTACTTTTCATGTTGATATTAGCGTTTTCGGGCACTTCTATTTACGTGCTTAGAGACATCATCCGATAAAACCGGAAATAGAAAATTTATCTCAAGCTGATCTCTAGAAACAAATAAATTCTCGTACTTCTATACTATTAGCAGAATGACCATAGACTGTAAAGAGAACCACACTCACGAAGAAAACGAGAATAGGCGTATTGCAAAGAATGCCGTGATATTGTTCGTGCGTATGCTTATCATTACAGTAATTAATCTGGTTTCTGTAAGATTTGTATTCAGAGCCTTAGGTGAAATAGACTTCGGTATTTATACCACCATTGCTAGTGTTGTTACAATCTCTTCCATTCTCTCCAATCTGCTTGCACTTGCCGTTCAGCGTTTCTACTCTGTAGCTATCGGCAAAAATAATCAAGAGGAACTACGTCGGATTTTCTCCACAAGCATCAATATTGTAATACTGCTCACTATCATCGTTTTACTTTTCTTCGAGAGCGTAGGTCTATGGTTTGTCTATTACAAACTAGTCATACCTTCAGCACGTCACACAGCAATGTTGTGGCTATACCAGATGTCTATAGCAACTTTCCTGTTTAGCCTTTTCACCATACCTTTCAGCGGTGCTGTATTCGCACACGAAAACATGGGGTGCTTCGCTCTAATATCCACGCTGATCTGCATTCTGAAATTATGCTTAGCCTTACTTTTGACAAGACTCTCAGGCGACCTACTCATTGTCTATGGCTTGGGGTTGCTTATAATAGGTTTGTTAGAACTGATCATCTACATAGTCTATAGCAAACACAACTATAAAGAATGTAGATATCGGAAAGTATGGGACAAACGACTTCTTATAAAGATGACTACATTTTCCGGATGGACCGGTTACGGAGCACTTGCAAACATGGGTATCACACAAGGCAACTCCATACTACTCAATCTTTTTTTCGGACCATTGGCCAATGCAGCCTATGGCATTGCACAACAAATAAATATTGCTTTCACATCACTTACCAACAACATTGTGATTCCCTTTCGTCCTGCGATGATAAAAGCATACGCATCAAATCGTTTTGACTATCTCAACACACTCTTCAATATCAGTAGTAAGCTACTTCTATATCTGCTGATTCTTATCAGTATTCCTATAATAATAGAAATGAAGAGCATACTACAGCTATGGTTGGGCTTCGACATTTCGCAGGAAACGATTGATTTTGCACGGCTCATTATCATATATGTTATTATTATGGCGATGGCAAATCCCATCACCATTATCTTTCATGCTTCCGGTCAACTCAAGCAATATCATCTGCCCACCGAGACAATAGCCATGCTCTGCCTTCCTTTGTCGTGGATATTATTCAAAATAGGATTTCCCTCTATTTTCGTCTTTTACACAACGATAGCAGTTAGTCTCATAGCACATTGTGTAAGGCTAATCTGTCTTCATCGCTATTATAAGTTCATATCCATCCGTCATTATCTCATCAGAGTTGTTCTCCCCGGCATACTTCTTGCTGCAATAGCTTCAACAGCTGCAGCCATTGCTGGACAACATGCCAGCTATCCATTACAGAGATTCTTCGTAGTTGTAATTACAAGCTCTGCTCTAGTTATCCTCCTTACCTACTTCTTTGGTTTGAATTTCAGTGAGAGGGCTGCGCTACGTAAGTTCATACTCTCAAAAATAAGCGTGCGCAACAATAGATGATTGAACATCATAATTATGACAATTATGAGACCTTTCTCA
>OMVH01000130.1 GCA_900314365.1 uncultured Prevotella sp.
TTGACATGTGCAAGTATTTAAGCGATTTATTTGCAACATATTAAATAAAATTCGAGATTCTTTTTGAAGAAAATAACCCGACTATATATAAGTTGCTTAGACAATAAAATGCTGTATATTAATGCGCGTTTTCCCTGGTGGTCGTTTCACTGATTATTTCCTGATTATCAGTGGAAGAGACGATTTGTAGCAAAGCTTGAGTCCGCCTTTAGCCTGCCTTGACGACTTTTAGCCCTTTGAAGGCGCACTGGATATTTCCTGTAGGTAGGCATCACCTTATAAAAATGGTTGGCTTTCGGCCTACCTTTTCTTGTCATGGCAGTGCTCGAGCAAGCTCGGCACTACTCATTTGGCTTAACGAAAAGGTTGGTTTCATTCTTCGTTTTCTCGTCATGGCAGAGCTCAAGCAAGCTTGGCTCTACTCATTTAGCTTGACGAAAACGTTCATGTGCAGAGGCTAGTAGTTGAGTAAGATAGGTTTAAGCGCATAAAATGCTCGTGTGCCTCCTTGGGCCACGTTAGAAGTAGATAGCAGCGGACTCTCTTCCCCGGCCTGCACTCCTATTGTCGCTTGGCCAGGGGTACCAATACTTCAGCTCCGTCGGGGCTGTGAATGGAAGCCTCACCCCATGCACATCACAAAAAAAAAGGGAGAAAAATTACATTCAAGTGAGGGACAGGGATAAACTCCTACTTTACACCAAACCCCATAATACCTATATTAAATACACGTAGATACTAAGAATAATATTGGGTGGTGTGTCACTACACTCTGACAATGTGCCCCGAGGCGTCACAAGAGCACAACGTGTGCTACGATAATGATATGGGTGCACTCATACAGACAATTAGCGAGAATAAACCAACCCACAGGAAATATCCGCTGCGCTGAAAATCCCAGTAGAAGACGGAGTATGTCAACTTCATAGAGCTGTACAATGTGAAGCTCCGGGCTTTAACGGGTGGCGACCTGACAAAGGAAAAAGAAGTGCTGTCGCTTAATTGCTGGCGTGCGCTTACCGAACTCGACGCAAAAGCACGTGAGGCAGAGGAATTGGAGAAGATGCGTAACGAACAATGATATTTCACTGCAAATATTGTAGTCAAAATTTGCGGGTTTCAAATATTTTGCTTATTTTTATAGCAGAAATAAAAAAGGTAACTATGATTATCGAGATGTTCTTCATCTATGTCATGATTGTTTTGGTGACGGTCGTTATCAAGGCTGTCAGCAAGATTGGGCATAGCAGCTCTTCTGACATCACTTTTGACGATGTCAAGGAGCAAATAAGAAAGAACAGAGAAGAGACGGCAGAGCTGAAGGCAAAGATTAAAGCGGCTGGCCTTGACACCCTCTTACCGAAGAAAGCTAAATAGCGTATTTTCACAATAATATAACAAACGGTAGATAAGACATCAACTTTTACTACAAAAATCTTTCTCAACGGCCAACAGGCAAAAAGTAAGTTGGAAAGTTTGCTGTATAATAAAATAAAAAGAATAGGCTTTATGAACGGACTGATGATATACTTTCTCTGTGTGGCGGCATTCTTCTTGCTCTGCTCGGTGATCATCACCGTGGCCTATATATTCAGCGACTATCGCCCCAACGAAGCTCAGAAAAAGGCTGCGTGGGAGGAGTATGAGCGGAAGAAAGAGGAGAAGATGCGCAAGAAACTAGCTCGCAAACCAAAAGGCCATTGGAAATTCAATGGAGGTTCGTTGACCTCTCATTGGGTACCTGACAAAGAGGAACATTTGATAGATATCTAATCATGATGTAACCCGTATTTTCTCTATCTATTAATAAATGCTATTTTTGTGACATTATAATCACAAGAATAGCATTTGTCTTATGGCAGACAGAACCCAAACTTTCACAACAAGAATATTTCTTAATGACGATCAGGCAAAGAACAAAATCAGGGAATTAGAAAAGAGCATATCGACCATCCGCGCTGATATGGCCAAGGCAGCAGACGCAGGAGACTGGAGCAAATTCAATTCCCTAAAGAAGGATCTCAACCAATCGACCAAAGAATTGAACTCTATGCGCACCACAGCGCAAAGCGTAGAACACGTATTGAACAATCTTGGCTCATCTTCTATAAAGGAAATCAAGCGCACCATCAGCGCCATCAACAAAGAGCTGGCCAGCGGCAGTGTGGCCAGGAACTCGCAAGAATGGAAGGATGATGAAGACTATTACCTGGATCTTGAAGAACCGTTCTGCCCTTTCCAGCCTTGTCAAGACGATGGGATTCGGCAGCAACCGTATAATCTTGGTATCGTTGCAGGACTGTGGAAAACTCGATAAATTGCCGTGTCTTCCTTGCGTTGACGAATGGGTTCCATCCCACCTTCAGCTT
>OMVH01000286.1 GCA_900314365.1 uncultured Prevotella sp.
AGGGTTCTTGCTGGTGAAACTGACAGTGTCGCCTATCATATAACGCCAGAGTCCACACGAGGTGGAGATGAGCATGGCATAATTCTTACCCAGTTCCACTCCTTCCAAAGGAACCACCGTGGGATGGTCGGTACCCACCTCTTCCAAGGGAATGAACTCATAGAAGACATCATAGTCGAGCATGAGCAGCATCGACTTGTCAGCAGGGTCGTTCTGAATGCCGAAGAATCCCTCACTGGCATTATAAGTCTCCATGTAGTGCATACGCGGCGAGGTGATGAGCTCCTCATACTGGCTACGATAGGGAGTGAATGAAATTCCTCCATGGAAGAACACCTCTATGTTGGGCCATACTTCCTCAAGATGCTGCTTGCCCGAAAGCTCCATCACCCTGACGAGGACACTGAGCATCCAAGAGGGCACACCGGAGATATTGGTAACGTTCTTGTCCATCGTCTCGCGGGCTATACGGTCACGCTTCACCTCGAAGTCGCTCAGCAGGGCCGTCGACTTCCTGGGTACTCTGAAAAGATTGGCTAGGGGGTTGATATTCTCTATAAGAATGGCACTGAGGTCACCCACCAGAGAGTTAGAAAGATTGTAGTTGGGCGAATGGCTGCCACCGAGGATAAGACTCTTGCCATCGAAGATACGGCTCTTGGGATTGTTGCGCAGATAGAGGGCTACCACATCGAATCCACCTTTATAATGTATTCTGTGCAGCCCGTCACTGCTGACGGGTATGAACTTTGATTTGTCGTTGGTAGTACCTGAACTCTTGGCATACCACTTCACCGTCCCCGGCCAGAGCACGTTGGCCTCGCCATGACGCATACGGTCGATATCGCCTTTCAATTCCTCATAGGTGTTCACGGGGACGTTTTTCGTAAAGTCCTCGTAGGAATGAGTATTGCCAAAAAGATGATTGCGGCCGTATTCTGTGTCGGCAGCTCTCTCTATGAGACTCTTCAGCACATTATGCTGCAATGCCATCGCATCCGTGATGTGACGCTCGAGCATGTGTTGTCTGGGCTCAAAAATCTTTGCTGCTAAGCTTGTCAGACTCATTTATATATGCACACTGATTCTAATATAGTGCAAATTTAAGCCAAACTTTTCAAATGATGAAAAAAAAGACTGCTTTTATTCCAATGTAAACCAAATAAGGGAGGCAGCAAAGGTCATAACAGCCAATAAAGCTGTCTTTTTTTCGCTGCCTCTTCTTTGAGTATTTCTGAAACCGGTTACAGTCTTACGACAATTCGAGCATACGCTTGATGGGCTTCACGGCTTCAGATGCTATTTCGGAGGGTACTTCCACCGAAGGCCAGCCATAGCGCAGACAGTTGTAGATTTTGAGCAGCGAGTTCATCTTCATGTACTCGCACTCATTGCAAGAGCATCCTAAGCTGCCCTCGCTCACCTCAGGCGGCACAGGGTAGAAGGTCTTGCCGGGACAGGAACGTTGCATCTCGTGAAGAATACCGGCTTCGGTAGCCACGATGAACTCCTTGTTATCGTGTTCCTGAGCATATTTGAGCATGGTGGCTGTGCTACCCTTAACATCAGCCATAGCCAGTACGGGGGCCTTGCATTCCAAATGAGCCATCACGACAGCCGAAGGATGTTCACGTTTCAGACGTGCTATCTCGGCCACTGAGAATTTCTCGTGGACGTGACAACCACCGTTCCAAAGCAGCATGTTGCGTCCCGTCACACTGTTGATGTAGTTACCTAAGTTGTAATCAGGTCCGAAGATAATCTTTGCATCTTCAGGCAGAGAGTCGACCACCTTCTTTGCATTGCCCGATGTCACCACCACGTCGGTGAGTGCTTTTACTGCTGCCGTTGTGTTCACGTAGCTCACCACCATATAACCAGGATGTTCTTCCTTGAATTTCTTTAAATCATCGGCTTTGCAGCTGTCGGCTAATGAGCAACCTGCATTGAGGTCGGGGGTGAGCACAGTCTTTTCAGGTGAAAGCAGCTTACACGTCTCAGCCATGAAGTGGACGCCACACATTACCATTATCTCAGCATTGGTCTCGGCAGCTTTACGGGCTAAAGCTAAAGAATCGCCGACAAAATCGGCTACATCCTGGATGTCACCGATTGTATAGTAGTGAGCCAGGATGATGGCATGCTTCTCTTTGCAGAGCTTTCTGATAGCAGCCTTCAAATCTGTGCCCTCAGGAGCCGGCTCATTGATGAAGCCTTGCTCTTTCCACTCTTTTTTCAACTCCATATTATTATTTCTATCCTTTTATTTTAAATGATAAATATTAATGATGATAATGATGTGGCGTGCATAAGTTGATAACTCCTCTTACCTTTTTTGTTATTCTCAGCTTTCAACATCTTTAAGAGCTTATCCACATAAGGAAATAATATCTTTTATGTCATTATCAGCGACATACAACATTATCCACATTTCTACACACCGGTGCAAAGGTAATAAGTTTATAAGTTATACGAGCGGGTTTCTGTGGAAAACTTGCTCAAACAGCATGGAAAAGTAGTGTGTTTTCCACCTCTTTGCTTTGCTTTCTTGTGACCAGTGGGTTATTCACAGTTTTTCCACTGCTTTTCCACAGTTTATCCACAGGTTTTTCCCCTGTTGGATGATGATCGGAGAAATCAGAATAATCAGAGTAATCGGAGAAATCGGAGAAATCGGAGTAATCGGAATAATCGGAGTAATCAGAGTTTTCGGAATAATCGGAATAATCAGAATACTCCGAGTACTCTGAAAACTCCGATTATTCTGATTATTCTGAAAACTCCGATTATTCCGATAAAATAATATAGCTCAGCTCTTTAGTTGCCTCCGGCAGCCACAATAAGACCGAGACCACAGAGGAAGAGCACGAACATCAGTGTCAACAGCAAGTTAACCGTGCGGTTGCTGCCTTTGAATTCCTTCCAGACAAACACTCCCCAAAGTGCGGCTATCATTGGGGCTCCCTGACCGAGGGCGTAACTGATGGCTGCTCCGGCCTTACCGGCACAGATGTAGCTTAGTACGGTGCCCAGACCCCAGATGCAGCCTCCCAATACTCCGACAAGGTGAGTGGAGAGATGGCCTTTGAAGTAGGTGGAGTAGCTCACAGGACTGCCTTCGAAAGGTTTGCGCATGGCAAGGGTGTTGAAGACGAAGTTGCTCAGGAAGATGCCTACAGCAAAGAGGAAGAAGGCGGTGTAGGGAGTGGCTTTTCCGGCTGCCGGATTCTCGAAATTGTCTAAATCCATGGCGGAGGCGACAAACCGGTAGAAGAATGACATCAGCACACCGGCAAGGATGGCTAAGAGAATGCCTTTCTTGCTTGTGGACTTGCTTTCGTTCTGATTCTTCGATGAGGCTATACCATTGAATATGAGGGCCACCACGATGAGGGCCACTCCTAAGAAGAGCAGTACGGGATTGCCTTTCGGTGAGCCAAAATAATTGATGAACACTCCTAAGACCAAAGCCAGACCCACTCCTAAGGGGAAGGCCACGGAAAGTCCGGCCAGTGAGGTGGAAGCCGACAGGAGTATGTTGGAACCATTGAAGATGATGCCGCCCAATATGGCCGACAGGACTGCTCCCGACGTCACTTGCTGAAGGTCGGGAATGAAACTGCGGCCGCCACTTCCGAAGCTGCCCAGGGTGAAGCCTATGAGCAGGGAGAAGAGCAGGATGCCTATCACGTAGTCCCAGTAATAGAGTTCGTAGCGCCAGGTCTTTCCGGCTAATTTCTGGGTGTTTCCCCAGGAGCCCCAGCAGAACATGGTGACAATGCAGAGCACGATGGCGAGGGTGTAGCTGTTGACTATAAACATGATTATAAGAATTAAAAGGTTATGTTTCTGACTGATTATTTCACTTCATCCAGATGGGGTATCGACTTCTGCGCGCCGCGGCGAGTGACGGTAATGGCAGCAGCCTTGTTGGCGAAGGCGATGGCCTCTTCCAGACTGTCGCCTTCGAGCAGTCTCACGCAGAGAGCTCCGCAGAAGGTATCGCCGGCGGCTGTGGTGTCTATGGCTTCCACCTTTTGTGAAGGGACGACTTTCAACTTGCCGTCTTCGAGCATACCGGCACCACGATGCCCGAGTGTGACAACTGTGCGC
>OMVH01000214.1 GCA_900314365.1 uncultured Prevotella sp.
GGGTGGGTAGCTATCCCCAGGCTCGCTACGCTCGGCTGGGGTTATTTGCATCTCTTCGAGATGCTCCCGACCTCTTCGAGGCCGTCGCAGGCTGTTGTGAGGTCTCTGTCCCCAGGCTCGCTTCGCTCGGCAGGGGTTACGTGCATCTCTTCGAGATGCTCCCGACCTCTTCGAGGCCGTTGCAGGCTGTTGTGAGGTCTCTGTCCCCAGGATCGCTACGCTCGGCAGGGGTTACGTGCGTCTCTAAGAGATGCTCCCGACCTTTTCGAGGCCGTCGCAGACTGTTGTGAGGTCTCTGTCCCCGGCTCGCTTCGCTCGGCCGGGGTTACGTGCATCTCTACAGAGATGCTCCCGACCTTTTCGAGGCCGTCGCAGGCTGTTGTGAGGTCTCTGTCCCAGGGCTCGCTTCGCTCGGCAGGGGTTACGTGCATCTCTTCGAGATGCTCCCGACCTCTTCGAGGCCGTCGCAGGCTGTTGTGAGGTCTCTGTCCCCAGGCTCGCTTCGCTCGGCAGGGGTTACGTGCATCTCTTCGAGATGCTCCCGACCTCTTCGAGGCCGTCGCAGACTGTTGTGAGGTCTCTGTCCCCGGCTCGCTTCATTCGGCTGGGCTTATTTGCATCTCCTCGAGATGCTCACGACCTTTTCGAGGCCGTCGCAGGCTGTTGTGAGGTCTCTGTCCCAGGGCTCGCTTCGTTCGGCTGGGCTTATTTGCATCTCTACAGAGATGCTCCCGACCTCTCCGAGGCCGTCACTTCCTGTCTTATATGTCGTTAATCAACTTCTTCGAGTATTGTTATAACGCCTTTGCTATGCCAAAATAAAGCTTCGAAAGTCGTGTGGCATCTTTTGCCCAGACGATAGTCAAAAATCACTCGGACAGTCCAAAAGATTTTTACTTTTATTGTCTGTTTTATTGTGTGATATAAGTTATTTTCTTAATTTTGTAACCGATTATAATAATAACACAAAAAAGATTGCTTATGAAGAAGACTTTACTTTTCGTAGCTTTACTGGCATCAGTGTCAGTTAAGGCCCAAACAACTTTTACTGTTGATGGCTATCAGTACAAGGTGACAGGCCCTCAAAGTGTGGAGCTCGTAAAGGGTAACTCTACCGACACACTCGTCTCTGTTCCTGCTTCTGTCAGCTATGGCGGCAGCGATTATGCTGTGAAGAGCATCGGCGAGGAGAGCTTCCTTTGGACGTCGGCTAAAACCATCATCATTCCGTCAAGTGTGGATTCCATCAAGTCAAAGGCATTCTATTACGGGAAGCCCACCAAGGTGGTACTCTCCGAGGGATTGAAGTATATTGGCTACAGTGCCTTCGGCGGAGTGAATTGTACGGAACTTGAGATTCCGTCGACCGTGACAAAGATTGAGAGCTATGCTTTCTTCAGTTCGCAGCAGCTTCAGAAACTTACGCTTCATGAGGGCCTGAAGTCGATAGGCAATGCGGCCTTCTATCATCCAAAGTCATTGCTGTCGCTTGAGATTCCGGCCTCCGTCGACAGCATAGGCAACACGGCTTTTGCTACCGCTTCAAGCCTCACTTCTTTGAAACTCAACGAAGGGCTCAAGTTTGTGGGTGATGGAGCTTTTTCTGGAGCCTCACTGTTAGCGTCGGTGACTTTGCCCTCGACGTTAACCACGTTAGGCGATGAGGTGTTCCTTAAATGTGCCAAGCTTACGGAAGTGTCGCTTCCGGCAAGTTTGACAGCGATGGGTACTTCGGTCTTTGCCAAGACGGCCATTACTTCTTATAAGGTGGCTGAAGGCAGCGGGCATTTCAAGGTGAAGGACGGCTGTCTCTATTCGGCTGATGAAACAGTGCTCTACGCCGTACCCATGTCGGGTCTCACGAGCCTGAGAGTATCCTCCAAATGCATTGGTATCAATGGCGGAGCTGCGTGGGGCGCTTCACTGACCTCTGTCACTCTTCCTTCCAATCTGTTGGCTATCGACGGCTATGCTTTCGAGGATGCGCCGTTGGCCTCGGTCACGATTCCTGCTTCGGTGACCTTTATAGGCGAGCAGGCTTTTGCCAATACGGATTTGAAGTCGGTGGTTGTGCCAGAGAATGTAGGCTATCTCGGAGATGGCGCTTTCGCGGGGTGTGACAGTCTTAAAGAGGCCACCTTGCCATCGAGTGTGACTGCGATGGAGAATCATCTCTTTTTCCGTTGTGCCAAACTTACGAAGCTGACGTGTTTGAGCAACAGTGCACCCGAGATAGTGGAAGGCTACAATGAGGACTACGATGTGGCTTTCTATGGTATAGCCTCCAACGCCAAGCTCTATGTACCCTTAGGGGCCGCACAGTCGTTCCGTGACAAAGGTTGGGATAACTACTTTACAATTGAAGAGCTCACGATGAAGCTTTTCAGTCCCACCTCCACTGACCCCGTCGTTGGGAGCACGCTTGGCAAGGGTACTCCACTCTCCTTCAAGCTGACTTTCGACCGCAACCTTACGGTGGCAAAGACTGAGCCCGATGTGACTGTACGCAAGGGCTCACCTCTCTATGCTAACCTCTTTACGCCTGATGACACGTGGAAGGTGAACCTCAGCAGCGATAAGAGGAGCATCACTCTTTGGGCTTCGGACTATGACGGTTACACGATGGCCTTCGATTTCGATACCTCGAGCCTCTACTATGTCATTATTCCCTCGGGAACTCTTAAAGATGCCGATGGCAATATCAACGACCGTATAGTGCTCAGCTTTAATACCACTGCTACGGGAATCTCCCAGGTGAATGAGGAGGATTCTTTTGAAGGTGCACCCGTTGAGAGATTTAACCTCAGCGGTCAGAAGCTTGATGCTCCGCAACGTGGCATTAATATTGTGCGCTATGCCAACGGAAAGTCGCGCAAGGTCATTGTCAGATGAACATGGGTTATTCTGTCAGCAACTATCGTGTACACTGAGGCATGGGCTTTGGCGTAACGAAGAAAACAGTCTGTCTGACGAGAACTGAATAGAGAAGGGGGTTCTTTGATGGAACCCCCTTTATTATGTGAGCCTGCTTCAAAGGGTGTTTCTGATAGTTGATGGGGCGAACCTACGTGAGCCATTTAATCAAACAATTGTTTGACACTTTACTTTGGCAATTCTTTGTACAGCTCAGCAAGAAAAGCTAACTTTGCAGCCAGTTGACAGGTTGCCATCCAATTTGCAAACTTACAATTTTATATATCTTACATGAGAACAACATCTTTATCACAAGTAATCGCTGCGGTGGCCTTGCTTGGGCTCCCAACCTTTGGTTACGCACAAAACAGCGAGGAAGGAAGTGAGTGGACGATAACTCCACGCGCCGGCATCACCATTTCTACATTGACCGGAGACTACGCCAAGGGCGATGCTTACGACCCCCGTCTGGGCTTCGGCGGTGGCATTGAGGCCGAATACCATATCAACAAGACCCTCGGTCTGTCAATAGGAGCCTTCTACACCAAGCAGGGAGCCAAACGGAATTTCGAGATACTGACGGCCGCAAGTAGTGTATCTGCTGCCGGAACATTACAAACAAGTGGACCGAATCCCATATATCAAGAAATCTTTGGGCACGATGCTCATTTCAACATTTCAGATTACACAGACAAGTACGAGTATGTAAATAGAGCACACAACATCAAGACTGCATTGGGCTATATCAACATTCCCATGATGCTGAATGTGCACCTTCCATTCAATTTGCCGGTCGGAATCACTGCAAAAGCCGGCACACAAGTAGATATTCTTATTTACGCCAAAGACAAGGGCAAAGAGCAAATATACAACAGAGGAACTTATAGCAACTCAAGCTATAGCAGTTCAAGCCTTAAAGGCAGCCTAAAGGATTTCGGAATATCTATTCCAATGGGCTTGGCGGTAAGCTATAAGAACATCGAACTTGATGCCCGTTATCTGTGGAACGTCACCGACATAAACGATACCAATATAATGGTAGAAGGCAACGATAAGGTGAAGGCGCACACTTCAACCTTTCTCATTACGTTAGGGTACAACTTCGATCTGTAATCAACTCTTTGAAAAGGGCACACCAGATAATCGCTGTAGATGGAGAGAAGAGCCTTAGCGCACCATAATTTTCATTCGTCCATGCGTTATCAATTAGAGTGAGGAAGTGAGGAAAATCACTTGACTTCGCCAATGCGTCACCCAAAACATCCCCAAAAGAATTATAGCTGATTGATGTAGGAAAAAGGTTATGGAAAATAGTCATTGACAGGCTTCCGCTCTCAATGGAGCT
>OMVH01000028.1 GCA_900314365.1 uncultured Prevotella sp.
ATTGAAAGGCACAATAGCGCCGGCCTTCACAAAGAGAGGCAGTTTCCAGAAGGGGGCATTGAAGTCGTTGAGGATACGACCGCCCTCGTAGGTCTCACCGGTGAAGAAGTCGGTCCAGCGACCTTCTGGAAGCCATATACCGCTTCTGACGTCGTTGCCTTCGGCGTCGGCTACAGTATTCTGATAGACGGGTGCTACGAGGAATGACGGACCATACATGAACTGGTACTCTGTGGCTTTGCCATGAGTGTAGTCGTTGGGATAGTCGAGGAACATAGCCCTGATGAGAGGTTTGCCCTTTAAGGCCTCGTAGGAGGCTGAGTAGGAGTAGGGCAGAAGCATGGACTTGAGCTTCAGGTAATTGCGGTTGACTGAGGTGGCTGGTTCGCCGAGAGCCTGTGGATATTTGGGATTGCTGCCCCAGCCGTCCATGTTGAGCTGCATTGGCGTGAAAGTTTTCCACTCGAAGTCGCGTATGTTGACGATGGGGTTCTTGCCTCCGAAGATACCGTCCATATCAGAGGTGATGTTCCCCAGTCCCGAGAGACCCGACCCAATGTAGGTGGGGATATGGAATCGAATGTACTCCCAGTTGCCACCTGTCTGGTCACCGGTCCAAATGCCTGCATAGCGCTGTGTGCCGGCCCATCCGTCGACCGAGATGATGAAAGGCCGGGCTCCGTTGCCATAATAGGGCATGATATGTGCCACATCGGCAATTCCGTTGAGTCCGAAGGAATAGCCTTCGCCCACCCAGGCCACGTCGGTCTTGAGCACGCGCACGCCGGCATCACGCACTTCCTTCACGATATCGCGCTGCAAGAGTGCGGGAATGCTGTCGATGGGGTGAAGGTTCGACTGTGTCCACAAACCTATCTCCACACCGTGCTTACGGGCATATTCACCGAAGGATTTCAGATTGGCTATGTTGCCGTCAAGGGTGCTTGTCTGGCCGTAGCCTGCCCCGTAACCATCGTTGGGCAGTACCCATCCTAAGGGCATGTCGGCCTTGGCATAGCGGTCGACAACGGCACGTGCTGAGAACTGATAGTTGTTCTTTTCGCCGTTGAGGCTTTCTTTGATGCCTCCGTTGTCTTTCTGGCTCTCGCTGTACCACTTACCGTCTTCGAACTGTATGCCTTTCTCCTTGGTGCTCTCCTTCCAGAAGTCGCGGTTGTAGGCGTTGAGATGGCCCTCGTAGAAGGCGAACTTAGGCAGCAGTACCGGCTTGCCGGTGAGCTGGAAATAGTCTTGCAGCAGCTCTTCCGGCTTGCTGTCCACCATGATGAAGAGGTCGGAATAGTCGGCTTTGTGATTCAGTACAACGCTGTTTTTGTCCTTCGATCCAAAGTCGTAAGAGCCTGGCGCAAAGGTGTGGCAGAGCACTCCGTAGCCACTGGTGCTCCAGTAGAAGGGCGCGGGTGAGGCTACTCCACCGTCGGTCCAGCTGTTGGTATTGACAATTTCAATCTTCTTTCCCGTGTGTGAGAAGCGACCGTTCTGTACACCGCCACCGTAGAAATACTCGTCTGCCTTTCGGCTCAGTGTCACTTCATAGCCCGACGGACCGTAGCTGATGGGCTTTGTCTCGCTCAATACTGTGTGTCCGTTGCGCAGATCGGTGATGGAGAGCAGGGAGGTTGTGCCATCGAAACTCAGGCTGATGCTTTGGCTGGCAAGAATGTACTTGTTGTCTTTCCGGCTCACGCTGATGGTTCCGGTGTTGCGTCGCGGCTTGTCGCAGAGGATGACCGCTGGCGGGTTGGCTGCAGGATTGCGCACGATGCCGCCCTTATCGTCGCGGAAGAGGCGCACGATGTTGTCACCGTAGAAATCCACGGTGAGTCGTTTGCCGTTGGCATAGCGCACCTCTGCTGTGGTAGGATTGATTTTCACAACTTCCTTGATTGCTGTTTGCTGGGCACGAATAGTTGTGCTCCACGCAATCCATACGAGGAAGGATAGAAGAGCTTGTCTCATTTTAGTGTAGTTTGCGTTCGTAATCGATAATTCTGCCTTTACGGCATCGTTTTGCAAAGTTACTGCTTTCTCGGAGCCTACGCAAATAATAACAGAGGAATTGTGCGGTACGTAAAATGTAACCACGTCGCGGGTGGGCCCGTGGAGACGTGGTTACTACCAGATGAAGGAACTTCTATTGTAGTTTAATCGCTTATGTGCTCATTGTGCGAAAACAATGCAGGTGGCGAGTCGGCTTTTCAACCAGCGTGTGACCGGTCCTTACAGCAGTGTAGTCTTTGCCTCACTCTCACGATGCAAAGTTACAGAAACACAGACAAAAAGAAGTTATACGAAATGCGGTTAGAAGTACACATATTGCGGATGTTTGCCTTTGGCTCACATCTTCCGAAAAACACAACGTGGCGACTCACATCGCATGATGCTTTGAAGCCGCCACGTCGCAAGCTTGAGCGTTGCCAAGCTAAGCGCGTAATAAGTAGTGGACCTGGTGGGATTCGAACCCACGTCCGAACAAGGAAACCATACGCTTTCTACACGTTTATTCCAGACTTTGGTTTTCGTGCATACAGCAAGACCTGGACCACCCACTGCTGCCTTATCCCCTAAGATTTCATCGTGGAAGCGGGGCCTTCCATGACTATTCCCGATTTACCTGCACCGCTGAACCCTCGGATTCGGAACAACATCCTTGGAGCGATGTCTCGTCCTGCTACCTGGTAGCGGGATTAAGCCAGTAATCTACTGTACTTCGATTAGGCAGCGAGAGCGTAATTGTTTTCGCCAATTAATTTTTGATCACTCAGATTAAGGAGCTAGCCATCGAGGCTCCGCGTGCTTACGTACCATCTCGACTTGCCGTCAAATCCAGTCAAGCCCTTGATGAGAGGGAAGTCCCCGCCTCTGCGGTGGCCAACCTTCTTATGCTGTGCAGATGAAGCTTCGTTCTTTCAGTGCTGAAGGGCAGAACAATGCTTTTCTTGCTAAGTGGTTGCAAAATTACAGTGAAAGTTTCTTTCGACCAAACTTTTTACCTTCTTTTTTCGGCAGACTTCCCTCTCATGTACACGAACAGGGTTCAGAATGAAGTTTAGGTACGGCCCCGTTCAGAGTGTAAGGTTGCCTTCTGTCGTCAGCTTGAGCGGGAGAAGCCGCGCCCGTTCTTGTCCTCCCGGACTATTGGGACTGTGCAGAACGAGCCACAGATTACCGTCAAAGTCACGGAATATCATGCCATGGCCTCCATTATCAGCGTAGAGTGGTTTCTCCTGTTGTTTCCAGGGCCCGGCCACACGCCCCGTGACAGACTCTGCCACACCTACGGCATAGCGTCCGTCGGCAAAGCTGGAGTAAATCATGAGCAGCTTCTTGGGGGTGTGCCAAAGAAAGCATCCGTCGCTGACATAGCTCCTTTCTCCATTGCTTCCTAAAGTGCCGGTCGACCAAGGTGCCGCCGAGGCGCAGAACAAATCCTCGCCATCACCTACGATGGTACTGAGGTCAGGCTTCAGACGGGCCAGACGGAAGGTGCCGTCGATGCGCTGCACCCATTCATTGCAATAAATAAGATAGGGCTGGCCGTCCTCTACGTAGAGGGTTCCGTCGAGGGCCATCTGTGAAAGCGGAGTGGTCGTCTGCTTCGTTATAGGAACGAAGGGTCCCTCCGGGCTGTCGGCCCTGAGAACCTGTACAGCGCGGTAAGTGTAGGCAGGCCAGTCCTTGCGTTGTTTCTTCCATATGAGATCGCTGTTGAGCGTAAGGAAGAGATAATATTTGCCTTTGTAAGCATGCATTTCCGGTGCCCACACATGACCGTGGAGCGGATTGTCGGCCGGAATCGTACATACACGCTGTGGTCCGTACCATGATTTGAGATTCTTGCTGTGCCACGCTCTTACGCCTCCGCAGACTGTACCGTTAATAGTAGTGTCGGCAGCCTGATAAAGATAATAGGTGTGTGTGCGGGCGTCGGCATAGATAAAGGGGTCGCGGATGGGGATGTCGTTGAGTGTGCGTGGCTGAGCGTCCGCCTCAGTATTAGAAAACCCAAGGAGTGCCAGTCCCAGGACCAGCACTCCAAGCATACGGTGTTGCATAGCAAACTTTGAGTTTACTTCTTGTTAGTCTTCGATTTCGTTGAGTGGCAGGTCTGCTGTTTGTTGGCGCAGTTGCTCTTGGCTGCAGTGTTGCAGGCTGTGTTGGCAGCGTGGCGCCTGTTGGCGCAGTTGCTCTTGGCTGCAGTGTTGCAGGCTGTGTTGGCAGCGTGGTGCCCTTTGCCCGACTCGGTGGAGCAGGCGTTAGTCTTGCTGTTGCGATACTGGCAGCATGCCGGAAGCGCATTGTAAGCTTTTGTGGAAGCGGTGCAAGTACCTGCGTCGTAGCCCGCCTTGGCTATGGCCTGCTGTACGGCTTTCTCTGATGTTTTGCTATTGTCGTAGACGAGTGTGAGCTGCTGTTTCTTCAGATTCCATGTAGCAGAGCTGACACCACTAACGCTCTTGGCTGCCTTCTCAATGCGAGTGGTGCAATTGCTGCAAGCACCCTTTACGGTGAATGTTGTTTTCACGCTCTTCGCGCTTGCCGTTCCGACGGCTGCTATAAGGAGCGCGAAGGCTAAAATCATTTTCTTCATACTTCTTACTTTTATTTATTACTTCTTTTTGACTTCACAAAGTTAATTCCTTGGTTTTTTATAGCCAAATTATTCCTATTAAAAGAACTAAACAAATCCTACTTTGTCTGACATCGCTTCTTTGAGGATGCTGTGAGACGGGTGCCTCGTTGACCGTAAATCAGTGAAAAATATAGCCTTTGAAGCTTGGATTGCTGAACTTTAATTCCTAACTTTGCGTCATGAAGATGAAGAGGCTTGCAATAGTAGTGCTGCTGGTTGTGAGTGGCATGGCACCGGCGGTGGCTCAGCACGACAATAGGGTGGTGCGGGCTAAGAAGACGGCGCGCAAGGAACTGGGGATACCTGAATCCACGCTAAAGCAGTCTGAAGCCAAGAGCGGCAGCAAGCAGACGGTGCGGGAAGAGGCTCTGCCGAAAACGGAGGCCGCCAGCACTGACACGTTGCCCAACCGAAAGCTGTGGACTGCGGCTGATGATAAGAACACGCTTCTGCGTGGTCTTGCAAAGCAGCAAGAAGAGCTCGACCGTCCCGACGGCATCGGTCTGATGCGTAGTGGCATGATGGGACAGGCTGGTGCACTCACGTTCTACGGAACAGGACTGCGCGAGGAGCATCCCGGCATGCTCTCTGTGAGGACGGCTCTCGTCGGTGTGGGAGGCTCCTGGGGGGATGTCGACTATAGGCTTCAGGGGGCGGTGAACCGTTACAGTGCCTTGGGCATCACCACACAGTATGGACTCGGCGGAACGCTCACGTGGCACATCAGCGACAATCTCAGTGCCACCGTGTTCGGAAACTGGTACAACCGTAATCCTTATTTCTTCATGGCCACCTTCCCCTTTGTGCAGACGAGCAATTACGGGGGCTTCCTCACGGCAAACAGCGGGCGCGTGGGGCTGAAAGCAGGAGCAAGAAGCTATTACGACCCGTTCCAGCGCCAGTGGAAGGTGGAACCCATCGTCTCGCCCATGTTGAGGGTGTCGAGCAAGTTCACCATAGAGGTGCCTCTCGGACCGTTGCTTCAGAATGTCCTTGAGCACACTGTGTTCCGTTCGCACCGGGAGGGCCCCAATATCATGCCCTCTGTCATGCATTAATCCGAAAAGTTATGAACAAAAGTATACTTATTAAAGACACTACGCGCGAGGAGCGCATGCGCATTGTCAATGGTGCTCTCAACTGCGGTGGCGGTGGTTGCGAGAACTGCTCTTCGTGCTGGCTTGGCGGAGGCAGTGTGGACAGTATTTATCAGGATTATATCGACGGTAAGATGGAACTTAGCGAGGTGAACAGGCTCTATAGCGAGCGGTTTGCCGGGAGACAGCGAGGATGAAAGCACCGGATATAGACCATTCTACACGAGCGGAGCGTGAGCGCTTTGTCATTGAAGAGTTCCGCTGCAAGGCCGATTGCGACCTCTGCGGGGCCTGCCAGTTTCTTCGCGGACGTCCTGCCGAAGAACTTTATGCCGACTATATAGACGGCCTTCGGAGCTTCATGGACGTGACGAGGGAAGCCAATCAGATGTAGCGGGCGGCACAGAGAGATTCTGAATTACCGGCGCGGCGGATATTTCCTGCGGATGGATTGATTCATGATGTGTAACATGATGAAGTGGAAAAATGTGTGTCGGCCTGCAAGCCGTGGATATTAGAGGATGTTCACCAACCCTCCTTTTGCAAGCCCTCATTAAGGTCTCTCCTTGCAGCTGAAATTACATTGCACACTATTTTTGCTTTGGAGCGAAAAAGCGTATCAAAAATCAAAGTTCGTCATGAAGTTTGTAAATAAAAAAGAACGCGAAAGTGCCAAAATACGGGCATATTTCGAAGCAAGACTTACTTTGCTCCCAAATACGCCAAAATACGGAGAGATTATAATTGATTGTATATTAAGTGTTTATGTTTTAGAGGTCCCATTTGAAGCCCTTAAAACCGCTTAAAAAGGCCCGAAAAAGGCCTGTTTTGGCCTTGTAAAACATATGCTTTTAGCCGCTCGAAGTCCTATCTCGAG